>CAZPSQ010000001.1:0-94722 GCA_964588755.1 uncultured Prosthecobacter sp.
TGGACATCTTCCGCATCTTCGACAGCCTGAACTACCTGCCGAATCTGACCGCCGCCATGGAGGCGGTGCGCGAGGAGACCGGCTCCATCTGTGAGGGCACCGTCTGCTACACCGGCGACATCCTTGACCCGAAGCGCGACAAGTATGACCTGAAGTACTACGTCCGCCTGGCGAAGGAGATCGAGAAAATGGGCGCGCACATGCTGTGCATCAAGGACATGGCCGGCCTGGTGCGCCCGTATGCGGCGAAGAAGCTCTTCAAGGCGCTGAAGGACGAGATCGGCATCCCGATCCACTTCCACACGCACGACACCAGCGGCCTGAACGCCGCCAGCATCATCGAGGCCGCCGCGGCCGGGGTGAGCGTGGCGGATGCGGCGCTGTCCAGCCTTTCCGGCGGCACCTCCCAGCCGAACCTGAACTCCATCGTAGCCTCGCTGCAGCACACGCCGCGCGACACCGGCCTGGATTCCGAGGCGCTGCAGGAGTTCAGCGACTACTGGGCGGGCGTGCGCGCCTTCTACAAGCCCTTCGACACCGCCGAGCCCTACGGCACCGCGGAGGTGTATCTGCACGAGATGCCCGGCGGCCAGTACACGAACCTCAAGGAGCAGGCCACCGGCATGGGCATGGCCGCACGCTGGCCGGAGATCGCGCATGCGTATGCGGAGGTGAACCAGCTCTGCGGCGACATCGTGAAGGTGACGCCGTCCAGCAAGGTGGTGGGCGACCTGGCCATCGAGTGCGTGGCGCGTGGCGTGAAGCCGAACGACATCATCAACCTCCAGGGCACGAAGTGGAGCAAGGACGTGACCAGCATGTTCGAAGGCTGGCTGGGCGAGCCCTTCTACGGCATGGAGTCCGCCAAGGCGGCTGATTCCCGCAAGAAGTGGAACGCCCTGGCTGACGCGATTGTGGGCAAAGGCGGCAAGCGCATCAAGGGCCGCCCCGGCACCCACGCCGCCAAGATCAAGCTGGCCGATGTTCGCGCCGAGCTGAAGACCAAGCTCAAGACCGAGCCGACCGAGGACGACGTGTGGAGCTACCTCATGTATCCGGACGTGTTCCTGAAGTTCGCCGAGTTCCGCAAGACCTATGGTGACGTCTCCGCGCTGCCCACCGCAGCGTATTACTACGGCCTGCGCGACAAGGAGGAAATCCACGTGGACCTGGAGGAGGGCAAGACGCTCTTCATCCGTCTGCTGAACATGACTGAGGCCGACGCCGCTGGCCAGCAAACGGCCATCTTCGAGCTCAACGGCTACCCCCGCCACGCCACCATCACGAACAAGGCCCTGGCCAAGAACGCGGTGACCAAGACCAAGGCGGATCCGGCGGACCCCACCCAGGTGGGCGCGCCCATGCCCGGCATGGTCGCCAGCATCGCGGTCAGCATCGGGCAGAAGGTGAAGGAGGGCGAGACCCTGCTGACGCTTGAGGCCATGAAGATGTTCGCCGCTGTTTCGTCACCGATCGCCGGTACGGTCGCGGAGATCTGCGTGAAGATCAGCGAGAGCGTGGAGAGCAAGGATTTGCTCGTCAGGCTGACGAAGTAGTTTCATGTCATGATTCGGGCCGTTCTCGACACGAACGTCATTCTGTCCGCGCTGCGGTCACGGAATGGCGCTTCGTTCGAGATAGTCACCCGCTATCGGCGAGGCGAATTCGATCTCCATTTGAGCCAAACTGTGTTTGCCGAATATGAGGAAGTCCTGAAACGTGAAATGATGCCGCTTGGCTTTGCGGCGGCGATCATTGACCGCTTTCTGAACGCCATCGCATCGGCGGCGACTCAGATTCGCACATCATCACTGTGGAAGCCTTCGTTGCCTGATCCTGATGATGAGCCATTGGCGCAGCTCGCCATGGAATCGAAGATAGACTATTATGGTTACCCACAATCTGCGGCACCTTCCCTGGTGAGAGACTGCCGACAGCTCGCGTGGTTGATCCAAAGACTTTTTTGGACATACTGCGTCAGTCGCCATAACCACGATCACTGCCAACATCCCAGATTTTCTGGCCCGCATCCTGATGGACGCGGCCAGAAAAGAGCGCACATCGGTTGATCAAATGGTCGCCCTGGCCTTGCAGGCCCAGGTCACGGCTTGGGAAGTGGCCGACACCTTGGAAGCTTGCGCCAAGCGTGGTCGGCTGGAGGACTTGGACGAAGTTCTTGCCATGGTTCCGGATGTTCCGCCGGTGCCGGGCGATGAGAAGTAGCGTAGCCAACGTCAAGCTTTCCAGATTTCAGCGGGCTTTCTCAAAGCCTGCGGCCACGCGTCATCGTCATTCGTTGACCTGAACCGACCTCGCAAATCCCTCCAGCGCGGGAAAGTCCCGGGCGGCCTGGGACGCGGCGGCGGGGCGGGAGCCGGGATGGATGAGACTGCCCAGATGCTCTCCGACATGGGAGACGACGACCAGCCAGCGAGGGGTGCGGAACACCATGACATTGCGGATGACATCCGGCCGCGTCGCTGGGCCTGCTCCCTGTCTGACGGCCATGGCGGAGCCGCCGGGAACGTCGAAGACGGCATAGGCGGTGCCGCCTTTCAAACCCGGGAGATAGCTTTGGCTGATCATGCGGGCGGCCGGGGAGGTGGACCGGATGAGCGGCAGCACGGAACGCTCCAGCGTCGTCATGAGCTGCTCACGGCGGGCCTGCGAGTGAAAGGACTGCGGCAGCAGGCGGGTGTCGATCAATTCCACCCGGTAGAGAGTGCCGTCAAAGTCATCCAGGAAGGCGGCGCCCTTTGCCCCGGGCATGGAGTGGCGTTGCACCGCCCAGCCTCCGGGGCTGGTGGGAAGCCGGCAGGAGAAGGCACCGTCTGGACTGGTGTATGGTCCTCCAGCCAAGCGGGTGGCACAGCTGGTGGCGGACAAGATCCACAGGAATGCAGCGGCGATCAAAAGAAGGTGTTTCATGGTGTGCTGGAGGGACTGATGTCCATGGCCTGCTGGCGGTGACTGGTCACATTGAAAAGAATGATGCCATCATTCATGCCATCCATTCCAATGCCGCCCAATGTCATGGAGCATCACCACCGGGTCGAGCCTTGGCGGAGTCAGGCGGCAGAAGTCCCGGTGCGGGTTTTGCTTTTTCTTGCGTAGGATCAGGGCCTAATTTAAAAGAATACCCACTCAGAAAACGCTTGCGTGACGTGATGAAGAACCCTCAGATCACCCCATCGAAATGGCGCACGGCGGCGGCTGTGCTGGCTCTTAATCTGGGATGGCTGACAGGTCCGGCAGCCCAGGGCGCAGGCCTGGCGGCATTCAAGGAACAGCCGTTTCATAGCGATGAACTGGCGACCATCATTGTGTACGCGAAAATGCGTGAGGCGGGCCTCAACTGCCATTTCGATCTGGGCAACAAGGAGATGTCCTTGGACCGGTCAAAAATTGCGGGCACCGTGACAGTGCCTGAGCTACCGACGAACCTCCGGGACACAGGTTCCACAGCCCAGCTCCGCCAGAGCTTCGCGGAGCTGAGCGCCTTTGCCGCAAGGTTCAAGAAAGCGATTCCCATTCTACAGCCGTACGCGGAGCAGTTGAAAAAGGCGATCGCGCGCCGCGAGGCCGGTGATGTGCGGCTCGACGGGCAATGGATCTCCGGCATGGAGTACGCCGCCATCCTGCAGAAAGAAGCCGAGGCTCGCGAGGCCAAAAAAAGGGAGGACATGGAGCGAGACAAGGCCATCGAGCTGGCCAGGGAAAAGGAGCGGGCCTTCGCCGCGGCGCAGCTGGCCAAGGGCCTGGAGATCTATGGCGGCCAATGGCTGCCACGACGGGAGGCGGAGATGCTCCGTGCCGCCTCCGCCGAAGTCGAGGCGAAGTCCATTCTCGCCATGCAGTACACCGTGTTTCAGGTGCTCGATGAGGGCATGCTGGTGGAGCCCTATGACGGTTTCGTGAAGCAAGGCGGACTCAATGTGGACCTCGTTTATCTCTATGGCGCGCCCAAGGGAACGATCGCGGTGGGAGACGCCTACAAGAACACGGTCTACTGGTGCGGAACCTACAGCTACCAGACCAAACGCGGCAGGGACGCGACGGTGCATGCCTACTGCTATGACAGGAGCATGGCGATCCATTTCGTGAAGGCCTCACTGTTTCCTGACGAGCATCCGCAAGGCCAGCGGCCTGGGATGGTGAGAAATCCTCCACCGCCTGACGAGGATATACCAGAGCTGCTGCGCGCCTACAACGGCTTTGGCTCAGGTTTCTTCATTGGTGAGGATACGTATTTTGCCAATTTGTGAATTCTTGATAGCTGGGAAGCTGGACGAGATTGAACTCGATCTCGCCGTCGCCGATAACGATGGTCCTGACCATTAGCTCCGCGACGCGGCGCTTCTCGTCGAGGGTCATCTCGGGCCAGCGACCGTGGAGATCGACGGCTTCCGCAACCATCTGCTCGCCTGACAAGTTGTCGACCTTCAGGACGTCGATCTCGGACTGGAGCCTCACGAGCTCCTCGTCGAGCTGGCCGCGCTGGCTGCTAATGGGATCGTTGAACTTCTTGAAGTCCTCCGCTCCGATGTTCCCGTCCAGGTAGAGGCGGAGCATCCGCTCGGTGTCCAGGGTGAGCTTCTCGGACTCCTGTTTGCGCTGCTGCAGGAGGTTCTGCTTTTCCGCGAGGGCACCGTCTGCCTTCCGGAGGTAGGAGTCGATGTTCTCCGGCCTCACGAGGTAGCCCTTGACCTCCTCCATGAAGATCTCTTCCAAGTCTTGGCAGGCGATGCCGTTGCGGCATTTCTGGCAGACGTATTTCGGCGTGCGCATCGGGACATACATCTTGCCGCCGCAGTGGCAGGTGACGAAGCCCGAGAAGATGTGCGCGGGCTTCTTTGAAGGCCGGCGCTCCCGCTTCATGTAGCGAGCATCAAGGTGGGCGTTGCAGCGCTCCCACAGCTCGGCGGGGATGATGGCCTCCACCTCATTGAAGATATGCTCGCTCTCAGGCTTGGTCACAAGCTTCTTGCCGCCGACGTTCGTGCTGTAGTTCCGGCGATGGATGCCCTTCGGCGTGGGATCCCGGAGCTGGAAGCGCACGGCGGTATCTGACCACTGCTTGTTGTTCCGAGTGCGGTATCCGCGCGAGTTGAGAAGCCGCGCCACGGTCTTGATCCGCTTGTGTTCGTCGAACAGCTCATAGATCAGCTTCCGCACGGGAGCCTCGTCAGCGCATACCGCCAGCTTCTTGTCCTTCCACTCGTAGCCGTAAGGGGCCTTGCCGCTCAGCGGCTTGCCGAGCTTGGCCCGCACCAGAACCGAGCTCTTGATGCGGTCGGCGATTTCCTCCCGCTCCCATTGGGCCATGCAGCCCACCAAATTGAAGAACAGCCTTCCGGCCGGAGAGCTGGTGTCGATGCTTTCGCTCAGCGATACGAGATCGGCCTGATGCGTGTGAAAGAACTCGCTGAACTCCATCAGTTCCTTGGCATTGCGGGTGAGGCGGGCCAGCTTTGAGAACACCAGCCCCTGGATGTGGCCGCGTCTGACGTCCTCCATCATCCGCTTGGTTTCCGGATGGTCGGCGACGCTTCGGCCGCTGACGCCCGCAAGGTCATACACCTCCAGCACCTTCCAGCCGCGCGAGCTGGCATACATTTCCGCGCGGGCCTTGTGGTGCGAAGGGCTGTCTCCCTCGGCCTGCTCCTCCGATGAGACGCGAATCCAGATGCCGACCCGCTTGCTCCCGTTTTCGCAAAAAGGCAAAGTCTTACTCATGTATTGCCTTTATCATCGAATGCCATTCTTTTCAACCTTCTGGGAGCCTATTTCTTCTTCCTCACGCGCCTCCGCTTGATGGTCTCCGCGAGCGCAGCGGCGAGCTCCTGCTCCAGCGCGTCCGCGTCGGCGGCATCCGTGGCGACGCCAGTCGTCCTGACCTTCCATCCTTTCACCACCTTTGCCGCTAGGGCAGGCATTTCGGAAAGCGGGGCGGCTTCCGCCGGAGCAGTCGGCTCCGAGGCAAGAAAGCCCCCAAAGTCCTTTTTCATAAGGCACAGCACACGCAGCCGGTCATCCGCAGACAGGGAGGCCTCGACCGCCGCCTGGAACTGCCGGTGCTTGTCGGCGGAAACGGCGATGAGAAGGACCTTCGGCGCTCCGGCGCGCAGGCACTTGGCGACGTTCCTCAGCTCGTATTCGAGCGTGTTCGTCACCGAGATCTCGCAGGCGATGGCCGCTCCGTCGCGCTCAAGGTAAAGATCCACGGTATCGAGGCTTCCCGGAAGCTTGCGCTCCAGGGTGGCCTTGAACCCGTGATCTTCCGCCAGACGCTTCAGCTCCGCCTGGGCTGCCTTGTGGATCTCGCCGCCGCGTCCCAGTTCCTCCAGGTCCGCCTTAATGGCGGTCGTCTCGTATTTGGGAAGGGAAGGAGGCGGGGAATCCGGGACAGGCTCGCTTCGCGGGGTTTCCGGTCTTGGAGATGCCTCGATTGACCCCTCCGTCTTAGCGGGCTTCTTCGGCTTGGCGGAAGCCGCGGAGCGCATGGCAGCCAGCCGCTGGCGTCCTTCGGCCTCGATCTCGGCGCGAGGCGTCGCGTAAAGGCTCCTCGATGAAGCGATGGCCGCCTGCCTGCGACCCTCGGCATCCGGCAGGTTCCCGGGATCGAATTCGACGCTCAAGTTGAAGTCATGATCGCTCCGCTCGATGCGGGCTATTGCCTGGCCGGTGCCGAGCGATTGCAGGGCCTCGGCCTCGAAGTGGGCGAATCCCTTGCTCAGCTCCCTCGCGTCCGAGTCTCCGACGCGGAACACCACGCGCGTGCCCGCATTGGCAAGGACGGCGCTTCCGACGGCCTCGTTCCTGCCAAGCTGCGCAAGCTCCTGATGAGCGAGGACGAGCGACAGCCGGTATTTCCTTGCCCCCGACAGGATCTCCGCCATCGACGGCGTGATGAAGTTCTGGAACTCGTCGACGTAGAGCGTGAACAGCCTGCGGGACTTCTCGGGAACGTGCTGGCGGGCCATGGCCGCCTGCTGGAACTTCGCCACGAGCAGAGAGCCGAGAAGATATGAGTTTTCGCGTCCCATGAGGCCTTGCGAGAGGCGCGCGAGCAGAACCTTTCCCGAACCAGTGATCTCCGCGAAGTCAAGGCGGTTGGCCTTCTGCGACACCATGTGACGGATGGACTTCGGCGCGAGGAAGGTCTCCAGCCTCGTCAGGATGGGACCGACGGACTTGTTGCCGCCGAGCTGCGGGAAGGCGCGCTCCCAATAAAAGAGCAGGTCGGGATCATCCACTGATTCAAGGAACTGCCTGCGGAACTCCGCGTCGAGAAGAAACATGCGCAGATCGCCGAGGGTTCCGGGCGTCCTGCTCTCAAGGAATGCCCGCACGGCATTTCCGAAAACCGAGCCCATCTGGTCACCCCAGCTTGTCGAGAGGCGCTGGAACACGGAAACGAGGTCGGACGCAAGCAGCGTCTTCTCGGCGTCCGAATGGGCGCTCAGGATGTTGAACCCGACGGAGTATTCCTCGTCAGCCGGATCGAGCAGGACCACGTCCGCGATGCGGTCCTCCGGCAGCGATCGGAGGACGGCGTCGATGAGGTCGCCGTGGGGATCGAGCACGGCGAAGCCCGTGCCGGCCTCCAAATCCTGCCGGATCAGGTTCAGGAGGAGCGTGGACTTGCCCGTGCCGCTGGCGCCGAGGATGTGCATGTGGCGCACCCGCTGGTCGGCGGACAGCCAGACTTCGCCCGACCCGCCGTCGTGGGAGTTCTTTCCGAGAATGAGGCCTTCGGACGGCAGCGGTACGGCGGATGGCGCGGCTCGCGTGCCGGAAGAGAGGCGCAAAAGACGAGAGGAACTGACAGAGGAGCCGGGAGGGCGGACGAGGCACGCCAGCTCGTCCCGATTCAGTATCATGCCGCTCCGGCGGCTGCATCGCGCAAGGAGATCTTCCTCCTGCGTGCCATCCTCGCCTTGGTCCGCAAGAGGGCGCAGCTCGTTGCTGCCGGGCTGCGAGAAGTGCGAGAAGGTGGCTGCCATCGCCCCGACGAGCCAGCGGGCGCGGCGCTCGCTCTCAGCGCGGGCGGCGAGCCGGACGGTAACGCCGAAGAGGGGCTGGGAGACCTTCTGCGAAGCGGCCTTCTGAAGCTCAGTGCCGTCGTCGAAGAACGGCTTGCCATCGCGCCTGGAAACCGCGCTGAGGACGTCTTCCTCCCAAGGCTCGAAGAGCGGGCAGAACGTGACCTGCCAGATCCCGGCCGCTCCCTCGCCGCATGACTCCAAGGCGGCGAAGAGCGTCACCATGGGATCGGATTTCGGCAGGGCGAGGGGTTGCATGAAATACCTCCCGAGGGCGAATTCAACTACGGCGGCTTCCGCCCCGACATCAGCTTCCCAGGCGTTCCGCAGCCCGTCCTGCCCGCGTGAGACCGGCGCATCCGGGAAATGTGCGGCGAGGATGCTGCGCGCGAAATCCTCGTCCTCCGAAGCGACCGTCCATTGCACCCAGGCTGCGCTCGCCGTTCCGATGACCTCGAAAGTGACGGGGGATGAGACGCAGGAGATGGCGTCCAGGAACTGAGTCATCGCCTCGCGGCCAAAGTCGCCGTCCATCGGAATCCGCATCCGCAGTTCGACCAGGTCCGCCCCTTCGGCGGGACACGGCTCTATGCCGTCCACCTCGTCTTCGTCATCAACGGCAGGACTAGGCGGCGGCTCGCGGATCAGCTTCGCGAGGCGCGAGGCCAGGGAACTCAAGGCGGAATGCCTGACGCCATCGTCCGGCTTTTCCAGCGGGAGAACATGGCCTGGGAAGGGGGCATAAGGCGGCGTCGGCCGCACCGCCTCATCGAACGTGAGCATGCCCCGGCCCCGCGCTTCCCAGCACTCGAAGTTCTCCCGCAAGCGCTCGTGGACGTCGCTCATTTGGAGGACGCCTTGCTGACTTTGGGCACGGCAGCAGAGGCGAAGTCCTTCGCGCGCTCCAGGAAGGAGGTGAGCTGGCTGACATCGCTCACCTGATTGAATCCGACTTCCTCTACGCCGCCCGCGAGCGCGAATTCTTTCACTTTCTCCCTGACCAGATGTTCCACCACCGAGACGTACATGCGTCGCGCGTCGTCCCGGTAGTAGCTTTCCGCGCGGAAGATCGCCTCGTAGAACGCTCCCATGACCGGCAGCTTCAGCAGGAGATCGTCAAGGCCGTTCCAGGTTTTGGCGGCCACCATCATCGTGAGCACCATGAGAAGCGTGACCGAAAGGGCGATGCCGCCGAGCACCATCCCGAAGGAATACCAATAGGCCCCCGCGAAGGAGGCAAGGAACAGGAGGAATACCCCCACCTCCCACCACCGGAGCGTGCGAGGAAGGAAGGCGCTCCGGCAGGAGAACCACCAGCACTTGCCGAACGGCGCCGAGAGAATGTCGAACACGAGTAGCTCTCTCTGCACCCGCAGGTATTCGCGCCCGGCGGAAAGGAAGCCGCCATCGCGGAAGACGAGGCGTGTGGCCACCAGCTCGGGCAGGTCCAAATCCCGCAGTCCCTGCTCCACCGCACCGTAAAACGCTCCCGTGTCGCTTTTGAATTCGAGAAGCGGCGTGAGCCACTGCCCGTAGACCACCGGTCGCTTGCGGTTGAGTAGGCCGAACATGGAAGTGAGTGGTTAGGGCTGCTTGACGGCCTTCTGCCGGACGATCTTGAATCCGTCCGCTGTTTCGGTGACATCAAGCGAGACTTCGAAGACATGGTTCTTGACCTGCCTAGTGGCGAGATTCTGGATGCTCACCTGAAGCAAATAAATGACCGCATGGCTCCCTGTCCCGCCCGAGGCCGCCACCCGGATGTTGCCGACGACTTTTTCCTCAAGGATTGCGTTCTCGGCATGGTATTTCAATTCGTCCCGCAGGATGAAATCGCGGTCCACCCAGCCGTTGTTGAAGTGATCGACCCGCTCGGCGTAGTTCTTGAGAAGCCTGTCGACGTCCCCGGCCCGGGCCGCCTGATGATGGAGCGTCACGAAATCCGCGATCCTTTCGCCGACGCTCTTTTGGGGCAGGGCGAAGGCTTGCGGGATCAGACTGGGAGACGCAGACGGCGACAGTAGTCCCGGAGTCAGTCGGATGTCCGTCGATCTCTCTGCCTCGTCCTTGTTTGCCAGCGCCGCCTTCGTATCGATGCTCTTGCGCGTCGGGAGCGCCGTCACGGCATCGCTTCCAGGCATCGGATCGGGAAGCGCGGCCCACCAGCGGTGCGGCGTGTCCAGGGACAGCAGTTCGGTGGCGTTGCCATTCCAAAGGCAAGGATCAGACACGATATCCTTGGAATCGATCTGGGAGAAGAGGTTCGAGATCCGGCATTCGGCTTTCCCGCCGTACCACGAATCGAACGTCAGAATGGCTTTCACCTGGGAGCGATCCGGCCCGATCACTCTTCCATTGAGTGGATTGTGAAGCGGCGCGTAAACTAGGGCGCAGAGTTTCGAAGCCTGGAGCGCCCGCTTTGTCTCTTCTGCTCCCACGCACTTTTCGATCCCATGAGGCATGGCGAGCGTCCACTGGAGAGGTGGGGGAGGAGAGATTGTGAAGTAGAAGATGTCCAAGGTATTCCCCCGCGTGCGGAACACCTTGGCGCCGTCCCGTGATGACGAGAAGAGATCGCCGTCCTCAGCGGCGACCGTCGCGAATGCGATGCCGAAGTCCCGCTCTGGGTGCGCAATGGCCAGGCAGCGGCCCAGGCCGATGGGCCACTCCGAGGTGCCCTCCACTTCGGGAAGCTCCGTGGCCCGGACGGCATGGGAGACTTCCCATTTCCATCGCGCCGTTTCGCGGAGACCAGGAGCCATGCCTTGGACAATTTTTTCTTGCTCCGTGATGCGCGTTTCCTTCCACGAGGACACGTCTGACGCCGCATCCACCTCGAGGGTTTCGAGGTTCAGGACGTGGAGATCCCTCTCGGAGGTTCCTATGAGCACCTCGTGTTCCCTCAACCAGCGCAGACTGCCTTGCGGAACGGCTCGCTTCCTGGGCATTGGAAGGCGGATGATCGAGCCTATTTGCATGTCGATGACTACAAACTCGGCAGGTTCCGAATCGCTGACAGCGACGATTCGCCTTGCCGCCGGGTCGAAGGAAATGCGGTCGACTGGACGAGAGAGCCTGATCGTCTTTCCCTCATCGAACGTGTGCAGGTCGAGAACGCGCAAGGCATGACGATCCTGCATCGCAGTCGCCAGCCAGCGGTCGTCGTAGGATATCGCGTAAAGGCCGCTGGCGATGCCATGGATGGCGCGGCTTTTCGAGAGCTGCCACCGGGTCGCGTCGGCGTGGGCCATGTCCTTCGGGACGGTGAAGGTGTCCGGGGCAGGCGGAGGAGGCCTGGGAAGCTGGGGCTTGATTTCCGCAACCGTCACTGGCTCTGAAAAAGTGTCAATGACACCAAGCGCAAGGAGAAGAAGAGTTCCCATGCAAATCCGAACTCCCCAGGTCAAATAAGCCGGCAAAGAGGGCGTCTCTGAAGCTTGAGCATTTGCAGGACGGCTTGCCACGGTGAGCACGGCGATGCCTGCTGTCAGCATGCCACAGAACATGGCAGGAAGGATGGAAAGAAGGCCGGGAAGCCATGCCCTGAACGCAGTGTCTGGAAAGCGCCGAGCCAGCCATACATAGCAGAAGACACCTGCTAAGGAGGCTATGCCAGCGCTGGCAACGCCCTGCTTCACCGCTTGCCGAGGGTCAGCGAGATCGTTTGCGACTGCCACGCTGCGTGCAAGGGCAGCAAACGACGAGATCAGGGCCAGCGAAAATAGCACCCAGCCTGGGTCCCAAAGCATTGTCGCTTGAAATGGAGCTGCCAGAAGGGCGGATAGGCCGAGGACAAAACCCAGCATTTCGCTGGAGCCTGCGATGTGACGCACAACCTTCATCATCACGGCATATTAGAAAACAAATTTGTATTAGCGAACGATTTTATCCATCTAGGGATAAAATCCTATTATGGCAAGCCGGTAGGTCTACTTATGCTGCCGTTAGCTTCTCTTTGTTTGGCTGATTCGTTCTGCACGCTTCCAAATTTCCGAGGGAAGGATGCCAAGAGCCAAGCCGAGCCTGGCCATCGTGTCGGTCGTCGGCTGGCGCTGCCCCTTCTCAATAAATGAGATCGCCTGACGGTTCAGGCCTGAGAGGCGGGCCAGCTCGCCGAGTGATAAATCTGCGCCTTCGCGCGCTTGCCGAAGCACTACTGGAAGTGCTGAGCATAATTTCGCGCTGGCTACCGAGATGTCGGACACGCCGCACCGTAGAAATCCAGCTTGACCCGGCCACGCTACAATTGTAGCGTGTTGCGTTCTTAACTTTCATCAATATGAAATTTGTGCGCAGAATCGGTCCTGATCCTCACGAAAACGGCGCGAAGACTCCAGCTTTGGACGGGTGTCCCGACATCTGGGCACTGGAAGACGGGGACTTCGCGATCATTGGCATCGACATCACCAGCGAGGCGAAGCCTTTACTTCCCGCGACCGCCGGCTGCGGACCAGATGAGCGGGTGGTGAGGATACCGCGGCGTATTCTTGTTGGTGCACGGGCTTCGATCCCCGAATAAGCAGAATGGCTTCCTATCTTATGGCATCGCCTCCCAAAATTGTGAGCAGTGATTCTTCAGCCGAGTTGGTTGCCCTCAGAAAGCGCCAAAGCCATTGAAAAAGACCCCGGCCAGATTGAATTCTGGCCGGGGCTGTTTAGTAGTCCGAGGGAAGCAGCACCGTAGTCACGGAACGGTCCGCTTCGGTGATTACCCAATACTTCACTCCGGACGAGGATTCATAGACGGAGAGGAGTCGAGATCCCTCGATCAGCGCTTGGTCGTTAGCTTCATGATCTTCTCTCCCGACATTGCCCCAGTCACCGGCGACATGGCGTTGCAGCGTTCGCTGAATGTCCTCCCTTGTCAGTGTAGCCATCGCCTGTGCGGTGGCGACGATCCGGCCCAAAGCGAACTTGGGCTGTGGTTTTAGTGGAGTTGTCATGCCGCAAGAAGAGCTGCCGCCTCCTCGGCGCTGAGCTGCTCGGGCTGCGAGCGAAACCGGCCGATGTCGATGGTCCGAACTGCCCCGAAGCGGGACAGGCGTCCTGCGGCATCCGCAGACCCCTTGCGCCCTGCATCGTCGGCATCCAGAAGGAGGAAAATTCCTCCCCCGGCGCCGACGGCATCGCGCAGCAGGTCCTGCTGCCGGGCGGAGAGGGCCGATCCAAGCAGGGCCACCGTGCGAGGGTAGCCGAGTTGCACGAGGTGGAGGCAGTCGAAGACTCCCTCCACCACGAGGAGCGGCTGCGAGGCGTCAGCCTGCGCCGCTCGGTCGAGGTTGAAGAGTTCCACATTCTTCCGGAACCCCTTCGGCAGCTTGTATTTCGGCGTGTCGGCGGGCGGGTCGCCCGGCCAGCGGCCCATGTAGGCCACCAGCTTTCCCTCGCGGTTGCGGATTGGGATGGCGAGATACCCGCGCAGGCACCCTTTGGAGCAGTAGCCGATTCCGTAGCTCTTCACCGTCGCGGCCGTGAGGCCGCGTTCGGCAGGATACGGGTGATCCTGCTTCAGCGACTTCAGCTCGAACGAGAGGGGAGGATTTTCGCCCGTTTCGTCGTCGCTGATTTCATCCGTCATCGTGTTCGATGGCGGAGCGGCCTTGGTATGCGGATGCATTGAGGCAGTGGCCGACGCTGCTGTTGCTTGATGGTCGATTCCTTTGCCGGGCATGAACCATTCCTGAAGCAGCAGAGCCGCCTCGCGGAACGTTATTCCAGCAAGAAGCTGGACGAGGTCGATGACGTTGCCACCGCGTCCGCAGCTGCCGAAGCAGTTCCAACAGTTGCGCGAAACGGACACCCTGAACTGCGTCGGATTGCTGCCCTTGTGAATGGGGCAGCAGCCCGACAGTCGGTCTCCCGACTGCTTGAGCACGGCCATGAGCCCGTAGCGCTCCAGCACTTGGAGCATGGTCACCTGCGACTTGACTTTCCTGAAATCGACGAAGGCATTCATTGGCGTGGTTGTATCATTCATAAAGAACTAGGTTTGTGATGGCTTGTTGTTTGAAGACGAAAAAGCCACCCAGCTGGCGCTGGAGTGGCTTCCTTGATGCCATGGTATCACGCGGGCGTTTCATTCCGGTCCGCGCTGTGGACAACTCCTTCAGGATGAGGAAGCAGGCACCGTCCCGCCCCTCCACAGGTCATCCAGGCATCAATGGAGTTTCCGCTCATGACATCCGATGCGACGGCGAAGAGGAACATCTCCGAGTCGCCGCGCTTGAACTGTCTGGCCGTCGCACGCTGGATCGTCGCGAGCCGCTGCCTCGATTCTGCCACGATCAGGACCCGGAAGGCCGGAATGCCGAACCGGCTCCATAGCGCTCCCTGGCCCCTAGTTTCCTTGTAGAGCCTGATCTTCCTCTCGAAGGACGACTGTCCGGGCTTCGACCGTGCCACGGGCATGGTGCCTCGATCCGCCTCCAGCATGAAGAATGTGGGCGTCCCTTCCTCGGATTGCAGGGCGAACGCGCCGTCCGGAATGATCCAGGCGGCCTGGCCGCGCTCCTGCCTCACTCTCCAGCGCATGCGCCATTCCTGGGAGGTGCCTTCGGCGAGCATGGAACCAGCCTGGCTTGGAAGGCTGAGAAAAGCCGTCCGCCCCTGGGCGGCGGCATGCTGGATGGCCACGAGGATATCCGTCACTCGGAGCGCGTGGGAAAGCGAGAGGGCGCAGGCTGCGCCCCGAAGGCGCGGGATCGGCGGGATCGCCTCGGATTGCCGCGTTTCGAGGACCTTTCTGCCGTCCGGCGACAGGCAGTAGAGCAGGGAAGGGGCGATGCTTTCCCGAAGCAATAGCTGCGCCCTCGGGCGGTCGAGAAGCCCGGCATGGTAGAGCTTGCCAAGCCGCCGGACCACATGCTGGACGCTTCCTCCGAGGAGCCTCGCGAGGTGATGCGACTGGGTGAAGCGGTGACGGGCAACCTCGGAGAGTATCCGCAGGTCCCGCGCGGTCAGACTAATGCGGGCGGATCCAGCCACCCGCGTGAATCGTGGCTTCCTCGGCCGCGATTGTTGCATGCCCTCAAGTATATCACGCTCGCCTTCAGGGCTCCCTGAGCCAGCGCTCAAGCCTCTCCTCGACGTCCTTCCGCAAGCTACAGAACCGCTGGCGGCTTCGCGCGACAATGGACGGTAAATAGCGGCTCTTCTTCTCGCAAACGGCGGCGAGGGACAAGCGGACCGGCTCTCCCGACTCGTGCGAGCCCTTGAAGATGGCGGAACGGGGAGCCAGCTCGATGAATTGCTGCGCCGCAAACGAGGCTCCAAAGTTCTCGGCAATGATTCGCGCATCCTGGGCGGAAAGCCTGAAGGCGAAGATGCTGCCGGCATTGCCCAGGACGGCAGCCCGCATCTTCGGCGAGAGCTGCTCCAAGAACTGGTGGGCGAGGACGAGGCGGAGGCCGAACTTGCGCGCCTCCGAGAGGACGGTTTCCATGGCTTCCGACAGGAAGCAGTGGGCCTCGTCCAGGACGAGGGTGAATGCCGGAGCGTCGGCCGTCAGGTCGCCGCGCTCCATCGCCGTTGCCGAGAGAAGGGCGGTGAGGAGGGCGCCGAGGAGCCTCGAAGCGTCCTCGCCGAGGCGGCCCTTGGCCAGATTGACCACGAGAATCTTCCGCCGCATCAGAATCTCCCGCACGTCCACCTTCATCCGCACCTGGCCCAGCGACTGGCGGACAGGCGGGAAGGCGACCAGCTGCCCCAGCTTGTTGAGGACAGGCGCGATCGCTTCTGCACGGAACCGCTTGTCCCACGCGTCGAATTCCTGGCTCCAGAACGCCCGGATGAAGGGATCGCGGCACTGCCGAACCGCCCAGGCGCGATAGGCGTCGTCGGTGAGAAGGCGAGGCAGCGCGATGAGGCTGGCGTTCTGCGCGTCGATGAGCACCCGGAGGGAATGATACAGGATGTGCTCCAGCCGCGGTCCCCAGGATTCGGCCCAGATGTGTCGGAAGGCCGAGACGAGGGCCGCCGCGAGCCTCGGCCTGGCTTCGTGCGGGATGCTGTCCGAGACAAGGTTCAGGGAAGGGGCGAATGCCGGATCGGCGAAGTCAAGGTAGACCACATCGTCGAGGCGTTCCTGCGGAACCGCATGCAACGTCCACTCCGCCAGGGAGCCGTGCGGATCGATGACCGCGAACCCCTTGCCGGACCGAACAAGCTCCCCGATGAGGAGCTGGAGGAGGGTGGACTTGCCGGTGCCGCTCTTGCCGAGGACGTAGGCGTGGCGGGAAAGCTCCTTATCCTCGAACCAGTGCGGAACGGAAAACCCGCCGTAGGTATGGCGATGTCCGATGAAGAATGAGCCGCTCATGTCGGAGGCGACCGCCCTCGCCCAATCCACGCAGAGTCCGTCTTCAGAAGACTTGCGGAGCTTGCTGCCAGCATGCTGTATGGTTGAGAGCTGGGAGGGAGAGAGGCTGCCGCCGACACCGAAGCCCCAGGCTTCGGCGGAAAGAACGCACCTACTTCCATTATACCAGCATTGAGACGTCGATGAACTCTCGGCCATGGGCAAAGTCCTTTGGTGAAAATGCGAGAACTTAAAAATCAGGACGCCGATTTTGTCGCGGATATGGTCGCATGGAGCCGGTAACGCTCGCTTGAAGAGATCCACGTTCAGAAAGTGTTCGTTCGGGTTTTCGCCCTTGTGCACGAAGTGTGGCAGGTTGGGATAGTTCTTGATCGTGATGGCATCGGTCACCTTGAATGCGAGCTGGAAGCTATTGGGAATATGTCTGCCCAGCGCTTCCAGATAGGGCACAGACGGAAATTGCAGTAGCCGGCATCGACACAGATGGTTGGGAAGAGATCGGTATTCCCGCTCAAAGCGGGACTGCGAGAATTTCTTCCCCATGATATAGCGTGTCTCGTAATGCGGCGTGGCCGCGCCGGAACGTCGTGGGTTGGGGGGGCACTTCGTGTCTGAGCGGCGTGAGAGAAGCGAACTCAGCGTCACTACGTGCTCTAGAGGTGCGGAGCCGAAAGGTGTTTGGCACACGAGCTTCCTCAAACAGCCATGGCCAGACTCGACAATAGAGGTATTGCAGAACTGCTGATCTGCGGGACGGAAGGTGCCACTGTTTTCGCGATAGGCGCAAAAGCAGGCCTCAAAGATGTCTTTTAAACCTCCCAACAGATGTTCGTCGTTATGCCCAACACGTCGCCATTCATCACCCACCAGCGGGGGTGAGGCACTTTAGGGTGGAAATGTGAAGAGTGTAGCCTATGTTGGGTAAGAAAGAAGACGATTCAGAATGAGCACCCCGGCCAAAAAAATCAAAATTTTTATCGGCTCTTCCTCGGAATCGAAGGAAATTGCCGAATATTTACAAGTGGCTCTGGCTGATCACTTTGAGCCAACAGTTTGGGATCAAGGCATATTCTCTCTGACCTCGACGACAATGGAGGGGCTAATGGAAGCGGCTAGTACCTTTGATTTCGCGGTTTTGATCTTCGCGGCTGACGACGTGACGAGAAAGCGGCACCTGGAAAAAAGCGCCCCAAGGGATAATGTGATCTTCGAAGCCGGACTGTTCATGGGGGGGCTTGGAGATCGTAGGACTTTTTTGGTATACTGCTCAGATGACAACCTGCACATTCCCACCGACCTGCTTGGCATCACCATGGCCCCCTTTCGGCGTAGGGACGACGGGAACTTGCGGGCAGCAATTAACCCCGCAGCTTTGAAGATAAAAGAATCAGTGAAAAAACTGGGGCCAAGGAAGCATCCCATACATAAAGCGGGGCATGAAGACAGTGCTTCTTCGGTTGCCCTGAAGCATCTTAGCGATGGAACTCGCGACCTTGCCCGTGGCTATGCGGGCATCAAATTACTTTGCAGCGACAAGACGGCGATAGACACATGGATAAGCAATGTTCTAGCTATGACGCTGGATTCTTTCTCGACCCGCCAACACGACGTGTACGTGGCATGGCTAAGACCCTCAAAGGCGCCAGATATATTGGAGATATTCACGCACAAGAACCTAAAGACAGCTCGAAGCCATTATAAGTTTAGGCTTGGCGAAGGTCTGGCGGGCATGGTGTGGAAGGAAGGGACGGCGGCAGCCACATCTGCCGTGAGGCAGCACAAGTGGTGGGTGTTTCGCGAAGACTGCAAGAACATGTCCTATGTTTGCTCCTGTGTAGGCGAAGCTGGAGGCAGCGGCGGCATTTTAGCAATTGGGTCTGACCAAGGCTTTGATCTCGTTGAAGGTGACGAGTTGAGGGTGCAAGCGTTCGGTGCACTTCTCGAATGCGGTCTGAGGGCATTGGATTCCTCCGAAACGGTCAGTGCACGTCCGCTCCGGAAGCGTCAGTAGTTGAGCAGGGCGACTTTTAGGGAGCTCGGATATAAATACATCACAATCTCCGACAATACGACGGCGCTCCAGATTGCCGGCGGGCTGGACTAACAGCGCCTGCGAAGGCAAGGGGGATTGCGGCTCTGAATCACAAGCTCTTGAAGGAAGAGTCCGCTTCGGGGTCCTTTGATCTGCCGAGGTCAATTTGTCCGTGGCAGGAGAGAGCGGCATGAAGGCGTCAGCCGTGGCAAAGCTGGATCTGGTTCTCGGCATCAGCTTTATATTGCTTGTCTTCAAGCGTCAGTTTTCGAAGGCATCCGAAGGTTTGACATAAGCATGGCGGCAAGGCAGGGGCCGAGCTTTGCCTCGGCTGCTGCACCCCTTGAGGGAATCCGTAGTTCCCGCATGCTGGCCGTAGTGGCGAGGCTGGGACCGGGACGGAGCCAAGGCGGGAGAAGAGGGCGAGGCGGAGTCCGGCAGGGCCTCGCGGCTACGGAGGGCGGGGAACCAGTCGTTGAACCCTTAGTCCCGCCAGGGGCGGAACGCGTCATTGAACCAGTTCCCCACATGTCGTGCTCGCGGAGCGGCCCGACTTGCCGCAGAAGGTGATGTCCTTGACGCGGTAGCGTCTTCGGGACTCACCCGTCAGCCGGAGGTTCTGCGGCAAGTCGGGCCGTGAGGCCGACATGTGGGAAGTAGTTTCGCCCTTTGTCTTCAAAGGGAAAAGGACGTCAGGCCGACGTTCGCCCCGACATACCGGGGTCGTCGCCCCGGTATGTCGGGGAACCCGAGCTGTGGTGTCCACAGCGGTGGCCTTGACATCCGTCCGTCAAGTACGGTGTACTCGTACCTGTCCAATAGGACGTCAGCACCTTGACAATCCGCCCAAGAAGATGCGGAAAAATACAAAATAAGGTAAGCTCTTCCCAGGCCTCGATTTGAGGCCGGCCCTGCCGCAAGCTGGGAATTTATCAGTCTAAGCACATAGCTATGAGACATGTGACATACGGCCTGCGGCGGCCCACTTGGTGGGGCTTCGCGGGCCGGGTTGTTGAAGACAACGAAACCCTTATCAACAAGTACATCGACTGGAAATCGAGCTACACGACAGCCGCAGGAAAAAATTACAGGATCTGGACCGAGCGGTTCCAGAACTTTACGAGCAAGGCGCCGGAAGCCCTGACGCCTGACGACTGGTCTGCCTACGCCCTGAGCCTGCGCGGGTGCTATTCACCCAAGTGCGTGGAATATGCACTCACAGTGGCACACAACTACCTCCGCTTCTGGCATGAACAGGGAAGGCTCCGCATGGCGCTCTATTTCGCGCAGGTCAAGAAGGCGCGGTGCGAATCGCACGCTGCGGCCACCGGGGATGAATACCGACTGATGCTGAAGTCCTTGAAGGGCTGCAACAAGCTCCGGGACCGGGCCATCCTCATGCTCCTGCACGACACGGGCATGCGTGTGGGCGAACTGGTGGCTCTCGAAATCGACCAGATGGAGGAAGACGCCTCGGCGACGATCCGAACGGAAAAGAACGTGACTAACCGCCGCGTGTTTTGGAACCAGGACACTCATGCGGTGCTGGAACGCTATATCGTGCAGCGGATCAACGGCAAGGATGCCTCCGACTGGCTATTTTCGGGAAGCCATGGCAGTGGCAATGGCAGCAAGCCGTTGACGACCCGCAGCGTGGAGAGAATGATCAAGACCGCGTGCAAGCGCGCGGGCATCGGCCGAAAGTTGAGCCCGCACTCGTTCCGGCACGCCTGGGTGCACCGGCTGGCGGCTCTTGGCCTCACCGACTCGACCATCGCCGGGTTGCTAGGCCACTCGACGCCCACAACGGTGGCGGGCTACACGAAGCTCTCGCGACCCGAGGCCGAGAACCTTGCGCGGCGGCAGTTTGCTCCCACCGGCGGCGTCCGGCTCATCAGACGAAACGGATTCAGTCGAAAATCTCGCACGCAGACATTGGCCGCATGACCGTGCGATCAACATCACTCATAGGTTATCCACAGGGCGCCTCTGTACAGGGGCGTTCTTCATGAAATATAATCCAGACAACATAAACCTGCGCCGGCCATCGCGCGACATCAGCCCTCCGATCTGGAGGGATTAAGCTTAAGGCAAAAATGTCGCAAAAGATGGCTTATCGGACGGATTTTGGACACAGCAATGGCCCAAAAGTTCGCCGGGGTGGCGGAGGTTTATGAACTTGCGGAGCCGTGACAAGCGGCCCGCAGGAGGTCGAAATTAATCAGTCTATTTTCCCCAACCCATGCGACATCAGGAACTCGAATACATCCCGGTCGGTCTCGAACGGGCACAACATCTCCCAAACAAACGTGGCTTCCTCTTGAGATGGTTGTGCTCCGCGCTTGGCTGGCTGCGGAAGATCTGTCCCTGCGAACACTCGTCGCGGGGTGGGGAGGTGGAGGAACCAGTCATCAAATTCTAGGCCCGGATAGACAGCCGGAGCGACGCTCTATTCTGGGGGAACATGCATGCATGCCCTCTGGGGAGTTTCGCTCCATCAAGGCGATGCCCGGGAACACTCAACATGGCAAAACAGAGAATCGTAAACACACGCTTTTGGGACGATGCCTACATTGCGCTGCTGAGCCCGAATGCAAAATTGCTGTTCCTCTACCTCCTCACCTCGTCCCTGACGAACATTTCCGGCGTCTACGAGCTGTCGCTGAAGCGCGTGGCCTTCGATGTCGGGCTGGCTTTGAAAGAAGTCCAGGAGACGGTCCTGCGGTTCGAGCAGGACGGTAAGGTCGTGTACGCCGAAGGATGGATCGCAATCGTCCGCTTCGCGAAGTACCAGGCGGTCAACCCAAAGGTTCGCACGGGCATGCTGCTGGAGCTGATGCGCGCGCCTGACGAGTTGGTCGAGAAGCTCCGGGAGCGCCTTCGCGCGATAGGCTTCTATAGCCTATCGGATCCTAATGCTTATCCAAAGACAAATCCCAACGGCGATCTCGACCTGGCGGCCATCCCCAAAGTCCATCCGGCCTTCGAAGTAGGCCGGTATCAGAAGCCGAAGGAAACCATGGAGACGGCGCAGGGGAACTTCGAGGGCATCAAAGGCATCAAGCGGAGCATCGGCCAGATCTTCGGGAAGGCGTGAACGCGTGGCGGTCGGGCTGAAGCCCGCCTCACGGTGAGGCGGGCTTCATCTGATCCTTACACGCACACATGCAATGAAGACGAAACTGAAGAAAGCTGCCACTGCAGCCACCGAGAAAGAAGAGAAGCGATTCGACCTGTATCAGTCGGTCACGGACGCCATCCTGGCCCACCTTGAAAAAGGAACGGTGCCCTGGCGGCGTCCGTGGGACAACCGGGTCGGCAGGCCCGTTAATCTGGCAAGCGGGCATGCCTACCAAGGCATCAATGTCCTTCTGCTTGGATTGCGGGGCTTCGCCTCGCCTCACTGGCTGACGCTGCGCCAGGCCAATGACCTTGGCGCCCAGGTGAGGAAAGGCGAGCGCGGCACCCTCATCGTCAAGGCTGGGAAGCATGAGCAGCGCCGGAAAGGCGAGGAGGACAAGGTGAGAACCACCTACTACCTCCGCGGCTACACCGTGTTCAACGCGCTACAGATCGATGGGCTCAACGTCCAGCCAGAGGCGGAGCGTCCGGAACTGCCAGGCGAGGAGCGGATTGCCGCCGCCGAGCGGATCGTTTCGGCGATGAAGACGAAACCGGCCATCAATGAGGGACGGACGGTCCGTGCCTCATACAATCTGCCGACCGACACGGTTGACATGCCGGAACGCTCCCGTTTCGAAAGCGCGGAGCGGTTCCACATGGTCCTGTTTCACGAGCTGATCCACTCCACGGGTCACGAGAGCCGCCTTAACAGGGCCAGCCTCGTCGGCGCGACGTCATCTGTCATGACCGAGTACTCGAAAGAGGAGCTCGTGGCGGAGATGGGAGCGGCGTTCCTCGGGATGGAGGCCGGCATCGTGGACGACGGGCACGAGCAGTCCTCGGCATACATTCAAAGCTGGTTGAAGACGCTCCAGGAGCCCGGCCGGAAACGGTGGATCGTGGAGGCTGGCAGCCAGGCCGCCAAGGCGGCCCGCTTCGTTCTCGGAATCCAATAGAGTCTGCGCCCCCTCACGACAGGTTCGTGAGGGGGCTTTTTTGCCTCGTCAGGCCAGGCATGATACAATCAACCCATCATGGAACCTGCACTTCAATGGCTTGCACAGCAGGGAAAGGAGACGCTTGAAACCATCGCGTTGTTGGTCGGCTTGTATGTCACCGCCGCGTCTTTTCGTGCGGACGCGAAAGAGCGACGCCTCTCGAACCTGATGCAACTGACGGACAGTCATCGAGAACTTTGGATGGAGATCGACCAGCGCACAGACCTGAGCCGCCTCCTAAAAGAGGATGCCGACTTGAAAAAGGAGCCGGTGACAGTTTCCGAGAAAAGATTCGCGCATCTTCTGATCACGCACTTCGCGGTAAGCTACGTGGCGGTCAAGTCGGGCCTCGTTTCGGACATGGCAGGGCTCCGCAATGACGTGAAGAGGTTCTTCACGCTGCCCATTCCTGCCGAGGTTTGGAAATGGAGCCGGGAATTCCAGAGCAGGGAGCTGGTGGTCTTCGTGAATGAGTGCCTGGGAGTGACAAAAAGAAGTAGAAGATGGCTCTCCACCATCTGGCTTTCACGCCATTGATCCTGCTGCCACGTCTGCCATGCGGTAGCATGGCAGATTTTGATTTTCCATTCAGTCCCATGACAATTCCACGCATGAGTCCTGGCGAGTGAGCGTTTTCCAGCGGCCATCGCACTTGTCCTATCCCAAGAGGTGGGCATGAGGCGGAGATGCAGGCTCATCTGTTATGGCGGGCACATGAAGAGATCCGCCCCCCCCTCGACAACACTTCCCATGGTACGCTACGATTGCAGGGATGACAGCCATCTTCGAACGCATCAAGGGCGAAATTGATGATCTCACTGAAGAGGAGATCAAGGGGCTTATTCGAGAGCTTCTGATCCGACAAGTGTTCCTGGGGCTGGACGGCGAAGTCACTGACACTGACGCCATCCTGGCCCTCGTCGCCTTCCTCAAGGGGAAGATCGACCTACTTGCTCCAAGCGACAAGGAGAAGCTGATCCGGCATCTTCAGCATGGGCGGGCACTGAGGCAGCCATGCCAGACGAAAAGATGTGCTTACTGCTGGAGCCGGTTGCGGGGCTGAAAGTGTGCCCAGGCGTGTCCAGGCTGAGTGCTTCGCCACCCGATTTGTTCCAGCTTTTCGCTCGAGCATCCGTGCAACAAGAGAGCTGTGAGGCTTAGGAGCGGAAGGCAATCCTGAATGTCCTGGGCTGCGACCGCGAGTAGCAGGTGACCAGAAGGCAAAACCGCATCCAGTTATGCACAACCAGCCCTTGCGAGAATTGACGCGAAAACAGCCTTCTGATATTATGGAACCGGAATCGCCACCACCCCGACACTGCCTCCGTATGGAGGACTTTCCGAAAGGATAGGGGTGGTGGTTTTTTTTACCTAGGCCACGCCTGAACATCCATCTCGCAGTGCGAGATCAGCTTCCGGCATTCTTTGGACCTCGGCTTGTCGGTCAGCGACCGGGCCACCGCTCCGCATGCCATGTCAGCGAGCTGTAGGAGGTTGTTTGCGTGCGAGCTTTGAATTTTCACCTTGGACACGTGGCCGCCGTCCTCGCCGGGACCGTTAGTGTGCCGCCGGAGGTAGGTGGCGAGGTCTTGCCGGAACTTGGGGCTTCCCGATCCATCAATGACCACGGTGGCATCGCGCAGGTATGGTTTCGCCGCCTGAAACACGAGGTTGCAAGCATAACGGTAGAGGTCGTTCGGGGTGGTGTAGCCTCGCTTCTTCAGTTCCTGCTTGTCCAGGATGATGCTGAAATAGATGAACTCAAAGAGGCCCAGGGCGCGGAGAAAACGCTCCCGCCAATCCTGCCTGAGCTTGCTGAAGTGGAACTCGAAAGCCGGATGCAGCCCCAGTTCCTTTCGAAGCTGCGTGATGCGATCGTCGGCCCGTTGCGCTTCCGTCCGGTCCTCAAACAAAACAAGCGTGATGATGAGGTTCTTTGACGAGCTTGTGCTCTGGCCGAGGCCGCTGTCGCCCGATTCGTCGATGAAAACAAGCATTGATCGTTACATTGTACCATATGAGCACGATGTGATCATTCCAGCATGGGTCTGCTAGCAGACAAAGCTCCGCATGTCGTGATGTGGGCGGCCTCGGATTTGCTGGACAGATTGATGTCGCCAGTGATCAAAACAATCCTCTCTGTGGGATGGGTTGCGTGTGGTTCGACGACGCTCGCAATGATTCGGTCGTCTTTTTCTATGAGCCGTCAGAAAAGAGCATTCTTCATGTTCGGATCAGCGACGATGGCCTGAATGGCAATTGTTTTTGAAACTGTTACGCCATCGCGAAGTGAGCATTCATTTCGCCAGCCTTTGATTCTGCTGAAGAAGGCTTTTGCCTCGTCTCGAAAGCCGGATTGCGATGGACATTTTTGAGTTCGCAGGGCTCCGAAAGAGCGGTGGCGCAAGAGGAAGCCGCCTGGGCCAGCCGCCGCTTCAGAAGGAACATGAATGGAAACCGGACTTGCAGTCATCCCACAGCGAAATGGGTGGCTGCCCGTCAAGTCATCTGGCAAACGCCAGATGGCTAGAGCCAGGAGGGGGACGGCGACTTGCCTCGACGGCTGAAAATTTTTTATGAGAACTCTGCATGCTTTACACTACAGGAATGTTGATAAATTGCGCTGCCGGATGTCTCAAGCATTGACGGCAATGCCGGAATGTCGAATGTAAACCCGATGGCAAAAAATCGTTCTGGTGCCATAACGAGTGCTTCTCACGCTGGAAATGACTTCCATTTTGCGTGGGCGGCGCACCGCCTGCTGGAGTTTCTGAGGCCGCGGCCAAACTTGGTCAAGGTTACCATTGAAGGGGCGTCGATGGCAGACGAAAAGGAAGTTGGGAACGCCGCCGAGTTGCTGGCAATTGATGCGACGAGTTACTGGGGCGGTGCAGACGCGGCAACAGCAGCGCGAGTCGAAATCGACCAGTTCAAATACAGCCCGACCAATCCTGCTGGGAAATGGACCCTCGCACGGCTTGTCTGGCGGGAGAAATCAAGAGGCAAAGACGGAAACAAGGGCAGTGTTTGGAGCAAGCTGGCTCGGGCTTTTGCCGCCTTGGTGAAGCTCGCGCCAAGCGGGAAGGTCATTGCACGCATCGCCACCAATCAATCGCTTGATGAAGATGTGCTTGAGGCGCTCTCCTCGATTCAGGTGATGCCCGAGATCACCACCTGGGACGAGTCGTTCGAACGGCTGCAAACCGTTCATAAATCGATTGTCACCTCCCTCAAAAAAGATTCGGAACTGAGCGACAGCCAGTTTTTGCACTTTGTGCGGTCGTTGGACCTCCTGGGCTTCTGTTCGGTCTCCCTGAGAGTCATTGAGAATCGTGTCATGCTTGGGGCGAGCGCATCCTTTCATGCCAACCCGCGTTCGGCCGCATCGAAGCTGCTTCAGCTTGTCCGGGAGGCGGCACGAGACACAGGTGAATGCGAGATTCAACGAGAGGACGTGCTCAACCGCCTCGGTGTTTGGGACGAAAAACGATTGTTTCCCTCGCCTGACTGCGTGGAGTTGCCTCCCGGATTTGACGCGCCGACGTGTCCGAATTCACGCGCTCTTGCCCAGGCGATCTTGCAAGGACACAAACGCATTCTTGTCCATGCAGGGGCCGGGATCGGCAAATCAACCACGCTGAAATCGCTTCAACACGTTCTTGGTGTTGATTGTCACTGCGTCTTTTACGACTGCTATGGCAGAGGGCTGGAGGCTACCAGGGGATTTGCAGAAGCACGTTTTGAGGCGGTAAATTTTTATCTCCAGACAGGAAACAGCCTGGCGGCGGAGTTCGACTCGCCATTGGTTTTTGAGGCCGCCGATAGAACCGAACTGTGTGAACATGACTTTTGTAACGCCTTGAATCATGCCGCGCATTCAGTGCAGAAAGAAGGCGGTCGAATAGTTCTGCTGGTGGATGCCGCCGACAATGCCGTTCGCGAGTCAAAGTTACGAGGTCACTATGAATCGTTCGTTCAGAGGCTGTGGGGGATGGATTTGCCCGACCAGGTGCACCTTGTGATGAGCGCTCGAAGCCACGCCAGGGTGGAGCTCAAAGCGCCCTCCGACGCCCATCAGATCGAGCTTGAGGCACTGACCATGGAACAGTCCGCATGTCACATCCGGCGCTTTTTCCCTGACGTCAGCGACGATGAGATCCTGCTTTTTCACCTTCGCAGCAAAGGGGTTCCCAGAAATCAAAATTACCGACTACGTCGGCCACAGGCGACCATAGGTTCAGCGATACAGGAACCTGGGAACGATCTTGATGATTTTTTTGCCGACATGGTTCGGGACTTTTGTGGTCACTTCCCCCCGCCGTCAAACAGCCAACATTTTGCGGAAATCGTTGTCTCAGGCGGTGCGCTGCGCACCGCGGATGCTTCCAAATTGTGGCAGACACACGAAGCTGGTCTGTTGCTTGCGCTGGATGCATTGGTTCCAGGGATAAGAGTGGAGAGCGGTTGCATATCATTTGGTGACGAAGACTTCCAGCATTGGGCCGAAAACCGAGTGCTCCCTGACGAAAAAAAGACGGCCCATGAGAAAATCGGCAAGCTCTACCTTGGATTACAGTCGACCGATCCTCATGCGGCCACCCATGTGTCCAGCCATCTATTGCTGGGACGCTGTTTGGATGAGCTTGTTGACCTTGCCAAAAGATCACCTGAACCTCTGGCGATCATTGATCCAGCATCTCGAGCCAAGGCCAGCAGGCATCGTCTGCGTGACGCAGCAATTGCGGCCGCAACGAACAACAATCTTGGCGATTGCGCAAGAATGCTGGTCTGGTCTGCTGAAGTGGCCCGGCGGCATTCCGGCGAGGGAAATCTGGTCAGAGAAGCTCCGGATTTGTCATTGAAGTTCATGGATTTCCGAACGGTGAGACAGGTTCTTGAATCGGAGGCCAAAAACGGGTTCGAGCGGGTGGCGAGCCGCGAATGGATGTGTGCCGCGAACTACGCAAGTGCAAAGGGGCACAACGACGTGGCATTGGCATGGTTGAAGGCCGGCGATCTGAGCTATGGTCGTTATCGAAGAACACCCAAGGAAAAAATGCCGCAACATCTGCGCATGAAAGGCCCCCTTGAGGAGGACTTTGCCAACAGAAGTGTCGCAGTATTCTTCCTACGAGGACCTGAAGTTGCGGCAAAAGAACTGCAGGATCATTGGAAGAAAAAATACCGGCCCCGGATGGCTGAGCGCCTGGTTGAAAAACTGTGTCATGTCATCCAGGCAGGTGATTGGAAGGGGCTGTTGACTAAGTGTTGCCCGCTGCGCAATGGCAACGCAAACATAGTGCTCCGAATCGTCTCAACACTATGGCGTTCCCATCGGTGGGCATGGGACGATGCCGTGCTGTGGCTGATGGGACGGCTTTCCTGTGGATCATTGCCAAATGAGGCAAATCGGCAGTGGGGAGAGGATGACCGGTCTGGCAACATTTTGGATGCATGCGAGGCCGCCGCCTTTTCCCGCGGGGATGCCGCCATGATTATTGAAGTTTTGAACAGGTGGGGGCCGGCCAAACCGACGGATACCCATCTGGACTGGTACCGGTTGAAAGGATCCAATTGGACGAGCTTTGTCCGCGCCAAATTGCTGCAAACCGTCTTGGCAGACAAAGAGGTTGACCTTAAGGAAATCGAACCTGCAAAGGACGAGGGAATGGGCTACAGCCATTGCCACAACGAGGCAGTTGCCAGCCTACATGCGACCGTCGCGTCGGAGCGGGTCAGGACCTCATTCCTTCTTGGGAAGGGGGATTTGAAGATGCTGAAAGCAGAAGTGCACAAAACCATCCAGCAGTTGCGTCAACCGGTGGCCCACTGGGATCACCATACTTCCCGAGATGCAGTCGCTCATGCGGGGATCTTGATTGAAGTGCATCGTTGGTGTGAACCTGTTTCAGGAGAGTGGATGCTGCAACTGGCAGGCGCTGTGATGAACAAAGAGACGGATCATTCCTTTCTCACGAAATGGGCTGCCAGTTTAGAGGGGTGGGAGTTGTATCCGAGCATCGTGGATGAACTGCTGGCTCCTGTGATCCGATACTCGCGCAGAACTGCCTTGGATGACAGCAATGCGCGGGACTTGCTTGTGCGTGCGGCCCGCCTCAGCCGATCTCCAGCGGCTGCATGTGAGGCTTTTGATGCTGCGCTCGAGGCGGCCCAGCGAATTGGCAGCGAAGGACAGTTCATGTTCAGCATGATCACAGAATTGTGCGAAGACCTGGGGCTGAGGGTTTCGATGGCCGAAGGCGCCGCCTGTTCACTGAGACTGGTCAGGTGGGCCGAGCTCCTGCATACAGTGGTGGGAGGAGATCAAAACTTTCCAGATAGGGACATCATGAGGGCGATCACGGCGCTTCATCCGCCGATGGCAGTGGCAACGGTGGCTCGATGGAATGAGAAGGGGCTCGGCCCGCACTCAGAATTGGAACTGCTGGACGAGGTGGCCATCACAGGTCTGCGCAAAAAGTATTTTTCCGCGCATGAGGCGCTGGCACTGTTGATTGCAGGAGGTCAGTCGGCCAGCTTGGTCCACGGCTCCGCAGAACTCATCCGGCTGCTGGATGCGGGCGATGTTCCAAACAAGCGCGTGCAGCAGAGGGAAATCCTCAGGTATGCAACCACGGCGTTGAATCGAGATTGTGATCCGCAAAGCAAAGGACATTATGCCAGCATACTGGCGGAGGTCGCATCAAGCTGTGGGATAGACAGTGTGGATGTGAGCATTCTTCGTGATTTAAAGAATTTTGGCGCGACGAAAGATGTGCGCGCCTATCAGAGGACGCAGTTTTCTGAAGAGCAGGTGAAACAGGCCTACTGCTGGAACGAGAGCCCGGTGCTTAGCCAGTTGGACTGCGGTTCTGAAGAGACGCAATATGAGCGTGAGCAGACAATGGCCGCAAGGATCGGCGAGCTTCCGTACGTCCGTCGAGTTGAACTGTTAGATGAGATTTTGAGGGCTGATCCTGCGACGTTCAAAAGTCACGACAATCTTTTGCAGCATGTGGCCAAGGCGCTGGCGTCCTGGAAAGACGACATGGCGGTCAGGGCATGGTGCAAGCAACATCTTCGGGACTTTGCTGCGCTGTGCTTCAAGCAGCGGATGTTTGGGGATCCTCGCAAAAATGACCATCCCATCCAGCATGTCGAAAAGCTCTTTGAATCATATGGCGGCAAAGGGGACAAAAGAGGCCTGCTGGAAGTCATGATGCAGGCCATTTCAGGGTGGAAAGAGCATTCGCTCATGGTGGGCGCGCGGTGGATCGCATGCAGGATGAAGCCGGTTGAGGCCCTGCAGTTATTTGATGAATTGATGGGAGAGTTGGAGCTTCGGTGGTTTGTTGGGTGTGAGGAGGTGAACCCGGCAAGGGTTTCAGAAATTCCATCCGCAGAGGCCATTGCAGGATTGTTCTGGTCCCTCCAAGGGCATCCGTGGAAGTATGTTCGATTTGAAGCCCTTTACGCGACCATACATTTGGTGCGATCAGGCGAAATGGATGTTTTTCATGCGCTCGCCTCGCGAGCCGGCCTGCGCGATGCCGGAGCCTATCGTTCCTGCGTCGAAGGTCATCATTTCTTCTGGCTCTCGGCCCGGGTGTTTCTCTGGAGGCTGCTGAGAAGAGTGGGGGCGGACTGGCCCGGCGCACTGAAGCCTCATGCCGCGAACCTGGCCGCGGCTATACTCGACAAGCAGGAGCCGCCACACGCCTTGATTCGCGAGCTCGCGCGAGAAACGCTTCTCAAACTGGACCAAAGCCTTCCAGGGGTTCTAGCTGCGGATGTGCTTCAACGCATACGTCTCCTGAATAAACCGGCGCTCGTCGGCCCTGCCGAGATGAAGCATGTTCCTTTTGATTCTTTCATCGCGGACGGGGGACTGCGGTTCCAGTTCGACTGGATTGACACCCTGCCGTACTGGTTTACGCCTGCGTGCCGCATTTTTGGAGGATCGCTTCGCGACTTTTGTTCGGCGGCTGAATGCTGGATTTGTGATCGATGGCATTTTACCGACAAAGATGTCGAATCTGACGCCCTCGCACATGCATCGGACTATGGCGACTACCATGCTCGAAGCGGAGACCCGAAAAAGGAGGTGCTTCAGGTGTATCTTGAGTATCATTCCATGATGTGTGTCGTCGGCCAGTGGCTGGATGAGGGGCGGATGGTGGCGGTTGACGGCCTGGGGGGACACGCGTTTGATGCCTGGATGCGGTCGGAAATCGGCTATGATTACGAGCAGGAGACGTGGACTGATGAATGGCTGGCTCCTCCTCCATTTGAAAAAGAGGCGTGGCATCGTATGCCGGGTGTGGAAACGTGGACCGCTCCGATCGAAGACTCGGCCATGGATGATCTGCAAAAGCTGGGGGAGTTCGGGAGCGGCTGGCTTCTTCTGGACGCCAGAAGCTCCGTTGCGAATCATGGCTGTGTGGGGAGCTCGTGGTTGGAAAGCGGTCTGGTCTCGGACGAATCTGCAAGCGCCTTTCTCGCGGCATTGCTCACTTACAGCAGTCCTTCGCTGACTGTTTTCCCAGATCGAAGCAGCGTCAACGGAAAGGCCTTCAAACAGCCCCCCTTCAACTTCGAAGCATTGGTTAAGCATGTTTACCATGATCCGGGCTGGATGAAGCATGATGCCTTGAAACATCAGATGGTGCGCTATGTTCCCGTCCTAAATAGGCATTTCGCGGAGATCTGTGAGTTGGCGCCAAACCGGCCATTCACCGAGTGGAAACGAAACGGCGAGGTGGCGGTCATTCATCAGGACTGGCGCAGCGGCCTCGCCATTCGCGAAGATAACTACTCCCATGGCAGGAGGATTTGGGTCAGGGAATCCGACATGGCTGCCTATTTGAGACGTCACAGAATGGCCCTGATTCTGTGTGTGCATATTCAACGCCATGAAGCCGACAGATCTCAACGCCTCAACAACCACAAAAAGCGCCGAGCAGAACGCACCGAATTCCGCATCCTCCGATACAACGATCAAGGAGCCGTGCTCGAAACCCTGGGCGGAAGTCGTTGCCTTGGGAGCCCAAATCGTCGAGCGACTAGGCCAGCAAGCGCGTGAAGACTTCCTTTCGCACTGGATGGCTCACCGTGTTGCTGAACTGATCAAGTCCGCCGAAGTTGTCGGCGGGACGGAGCGCGAGTCTTTGAAGCGGGAGATCACTTCATTAATTCTGACTGTCTGGGGGCATGTCAACGAGCTCTGTAAGTGGAGGTGCGTGCCTGGACCACATTTTGATCCCGACCTGCTCAAGCGTGAACTGTTTGGAGAGGATCCGGCGAACCTGTCGAACGAAGAGAAGGCCATTAGATTTGATCAGCTTCTCAGGTTTTTTGAAGAGAACGGTGCCGATGAGGAGGCGTTAACCGACGGCGAGGAGTCGAAAGTGCGTGATGAGGGGATTGAGACTGATGACGAATAAGGTCTTGGTTCGATGAGGATGCGTGTCGCTGAACGCCACGGCAGGCGAGGGTAATGGGTTCCGAACGACCAGAGGGGAAGCGACCGAGAATCAAGAGGTGGCGGTGTAGTCACGCATCGCCTGCAGGATCACGGTCCCGGAAAGCGCACCCCGTGTTTGGAAAGCCGACACAGGCGTCCCCAAGGCGTCTTAACGCAGCGCAAGCTGCGCGATCATTGCCTTGCCTCTATCATGCCTTTGACAGAGGCGGCATGCTGTTCATCATCGTCATCCCGACGACTGCGAACAGGCGGCATAGGGATGCTGCCGAGGGCAGCGCAAATGCCAAAAGTCAGCCAGTGAAGCATATTGATTCAATCATGTCGCGATTCTCACCAAAGACATTGATGAAGTCCTGGAGGCCCGAGAAGTTCTCCGATTCGACGGTAAATGTCCGACACTCACTGAATGCCTCGATCTTGGAATACCATCTCACGGTGCTGACATCGCACAATAAGGACACTGAGTTTGAGCTCTTTGCCAAAGCGATCGCAGAGCGAAGCATTTGCCCCAACCTGTTGCCCCAAACCGGACCAAGCGGAGGAGGAGACGCCAAGGTCGATACTGAAACCTATCCGGTCGCGCCAGAGTTGGCATTGGCATGGTATCTGGGCAGTCCAAATGCTGCAAACGAGAGGTGGGGCTTTGCGTTCAGTGCAAAGAAGGACTGGAAGCCCAAGGCAAAATCAGATATCCGCAAGATTGCCGCAACTGGTCGGGGCTACACAAAAGCATTCTTCATTTCCAATCAACTTATCCCGGACAGGGAGGCGTCGGAGGTGCAAGATGAGCTGAGGATGGAACTTGGCCTGGAAGTGCGGGTGCTGGGACTCCTCTGGCTCATCCAGGAGGTGTTCTCGAAAAAGATGGAGTCGCTTGCCATTGAAAAGCTTGGACTTGATCTTCCGACCGAAAACATTCGGATCGAGGGTCCCAACGATGCCGCGAGACTGAACATGCTTGAACGGCTGGAGGCTTCGATACAGTCTGCGGTCAGAGAGACAAGACTGGGGCCTGATCTGGTGAACGACTGCATCGAAGCTGCGCGTCTTTCCCGTGAGCTGGAGCAATCGAGGGATGAAATCGATGGCCGGTACGGGCGCGCCAAACGTCTGGCGAGGCAATGCGGGACCCATGCGCAGAAGATCATTGCCCTCTATCAGCATGCATGGACGACATATCATTGGAGCGAAGATTTCGAGGCGTTTGGCAGGATGTATGACGAGTTTGAGGTTTTGACCAAGGACTCGAATAACGCAGCCCATCTGGAACTGCTGAACAACCTCTGGAGTCTGCTGTTTACGATGGTCAGATTGAAGGCCGGCCCCTACGGCGAGCAACATCTTGGAAAGCGAACTATCACTCTCGCGCAAGCCCTGGAGCGAGTCAGCCGGATTGCCGAGATGCCGAATTCGGCGCTTCAGGCCAGGGCGTTGATGTTAATTCAGAACATCATGATCACGCTCCCGACCGTGCCAGCGAAAGTCTTCATCGATCTCCAAGACGTGGTGAGAAAGAGCAGCGAGTTGATTGGCTTCCCGCTCGAATCCCTGGTGGATGTGATCGGTCTGTATGACCGCACCTTTGGTGACTTGCCTGAGTTCGAGGCACTCCATGACGAGCTGGTGGCCACGTTCGCAAGTCGTTCGGGCCAGGCCGAGGCCGCGATGCTGAATCTGAGGCGTGCGGTGTCCAGGCTCGAATCAGACAAGGCTTACGATGCCATTGTCTTGATCGGCCGCACGCTGGTTGGACTAAGCCAGCACAAGCACAGGGAAACTCTCATTTCGGCGCTAAACCTCATCGGCCACGCCTATGAAAAAGTAGGCCTGATGTGGGCCGCTCGCGGGGCATTGCTGAATTCCATCTGCATCGTGATTGGGGAATTCGAGACCCATGCCGATACCTCCCGCATTCAGTCTGGGCTTCTGGGTCACATGAAGTGGCTGGAACTTCAGCTCGGACGTCTTCCCCAATGTCTTGAATGGGCGCACCTCGCTGCTGCCTCGGCACGCGCTTATGGCGAAAAGATTACGGAAGAAGAAAGCGTCATGGAATGGCTGTCATTCGACACGGGCCTTGGCGCGCTCTGTCTCCGGGCTGACCTGCAACAGTTGGGCCAGTTGAGCAAAATGCCAGATATCTTTGGCAGATTTGGCTTCGAGGTGGCGCGTGGGTCGTTGCTCTTTGCGCTGGGCCACGACGATGACTTCCACCGAAGCATCGCATGTGAAGGAGACGGGCCGGACGAAGTCTTCAGCCTTGTCGCTGATCAACCGGTCGCCCAGGGTGTTCCCAAGTCATTTGTTGGTGATCGTGGCGCGCGGACCCAGTTCTTTTCTCATATCTGGGGCTGTCGAATCAGCATTTCCACTCCGGTTGATTCTCCATTCATTGAACTGGCCGAATCAATTCTGGCCTCTGCTGAAGCGATCCTTGCCACGCTGGGACGACATCGGGTTTTTGCGGTGACCCCAAGGTTTGTCGTCACGATCGAGCCATCCAATTGCGAATGGTTTGAATTTGAATGTGGGACGGCCAACTCCATGACGATCAGGTCTGGCAGATTTGATTTCAAGCGACAAAAGTCCGAGGGAATTAATGAGGTTCAAATCCGGCTGACCAAGTTGATCATCCATATGTTTTGCCGGGCCTTCACGGGCAATGACATTTGCAAGACCGCCGAAAGTCTCTTTCGCGACGAGTTGGCCATTGATCGCGGACGGGCTTGGATGACCAGTTTCGTAGCTCTCGCGAATGTTCTGGGTGACAAGCCCAAGACGAGTCTGGCTTCTTGGTTGGACGGATCGGAGAAATCTTACCCTTTGAAAAGGACGGCCCAATGGCAACCGACCGCCAGGAGTGACCAAGAGGCGCATCCTCGGGTCACCGAGCCAGCAGATGAGGACGGGAGCTCTTCAGCTATCGAAAGTATTCATCAGGGAGACATCGAAGTGGATTCTCTCATTTCAATGGCCGACTGGGATGCTGCTCAATGGAAAGCAGCGGCCTTTGGGATCGACACATTCCAGGGAATAATTCCGATACTTGCGTTGGTATTCGAGGAGGGCGAGGCAGCCCGACGAATTTTTGATCATTGGCGGTCTGAGTTGGGAAGTAACGACGCAGAAGAACGTCTCCGCGTCGTTGTGATCAAAGGTGTGAGCAGGTCAAATCCTCACGCTTATCGGATTGCAGTGTCGGGTAGCCAAGGGCGCGGTTCGCCTGTGTCGAAGCCCAAGTTCTATAGCATTATAACTAGAATGAAAACGATAGAGCCGACAAACCCGCAGAATTTGACTGGATTCCTGGCTCTCTCTGAACGCTCCGGAAAATATGGCCTGACTTGGGCGGTCTGGGATGGCGTTGGAGCTGAAATTCAATTTGATTCAGTCATCATCAAACGCGAATTGGTCATTCGAAACGCATGGGAGATCGGGCGGCGCGATCAGGACTCTGTTGCGATCCAAGAAGACGATGACCCCATGATACCTGATGGTGTACCCAATCCACCAATTACAGATCTACTCGATGAAATTCGGGGCCGAACTGGAAGGTGAGGGCGTGGACGATCAGAGGAATTATTATGCTAACACTAGTTTATGAGTGTCACTGATACACGGCTGCTGAAGCCTTCGATGCTGCACCGACAACTCTGGGATCCCGATCACGAATCTGCGGAGCGGAGAGGGCTGCTGGCACTTCCAGCCAGTTTGACGGAGGCTCACCGAGCGGTGGTGGACCGGCATCAACTTCTGCAAACCATTCCTCTACGTGCCGCAGGTGACTCCCCGGTTGGGGGAGACGGGGATGAGGAAACGAAGCATCATTTTGTTCAGGCTTACGATGGCTCCTGTGCCCGGACGTTGCTTGCCCTCCTTGATCCGCATGAGCATGTGACTTTCGCTTCCAATCGTCTTGTTCTGGCTTTGGCAGGCAACTCAATGAGCCTCACTGACGCTCCTTGCGGAGCTGGGGCGGCTTTCCTTTCCATTCTCACCGCACTGGCAGCATTGCGTCGTGAGAATGTGCTGCCGCGTCATCCGCTCGACGTTCATCTGATCGGTGCGGACATCTCCGGCCTGGCAAGAGACTATGCGGTTCAAATGCTGGAGGAGGTGAGGCCCGCATTGCAGGATCAGGCGATTTTTGTGAATCCGCGCTTCTTACGCTGGGATGTTTTGAACCTGCGAAGCAACACGGAACTCATCCGACAGGTAATTCTGGCGTCACATGAAAGAACCAAAAAACTGCTGATAGTTGCCAACTTCACAGGGTTCCTTATGAGCGCAAATCAATTCAATTCAGCCAAGGCACAGCTGATGGAACTCTTCCGATATTGCTCTGTACCTGGTGGTTCAGCCATTTGGATCGAACCTCAGAACAATCTGGCAGTCCGACCTGAGACCGGGCTGTTTGCAAAGATCATGAAATTCTTTCGAGACCCTTTGTCCATCTTTGGGACTGTAGAAGCAGGCGAGGAGGGCGGCGATGCCAACGCAAAGACTGAAGCTGCATTCCGGCTGTCGCTGCAGCCCGATGGAACGGCGGTCGCCAGGTTGGCTGTGCTGCCGATCAATCTTGAACCTCAAGCCAGCCGTGCTGCATGAACGTGGGCCGACCGGGAAAGATAGCAATTCGAGCAGTAAACCAATATCGCCGGCGTGACGTGCTGACGTATCTCAGCCTGCGTTATTACCTGGCGAACGCGGCCGCGAGAACGAATCTGTGGGCGCTTCGCGTAGCAACTAATCTGGTTGCAACGCGGAATGTGCTGCCCTACTTCAACGCTCACAACTTCAAGGAGGTAGGAAGCGGGGGCGGGATTCACACCCGGTCATTGCACCTGCCTTGTGCCAACGAAGCGTTGGCGGAAAGCGCGCTTCTGGCGGCATGCTCCAAATACTCTGGAGTTTTTGACAGTCCGAAATGTGTATTCAGCTACAAGCTAAGCGGGGAAAATGAACACGATGGAGTTTTCGAGAACTACACCAAGGGGCTGAGACGGCGCCATTCCGCCGTCGAAGATGCGGCATATAAAAGCGTTGGCGGTGTGGTGCAGTATGTGGACATCAAGAAATTCTACCCGTCAATCAGCCAAGACCTGGCTCGGAAAGCGTGGAGAAGGGATTGCGCGAAGGCGAAGATGCCCACTCACATGACCGCGCTCGGCGAGCACCTGATCACCGATCACTGCGCTGTGCGCCGGGACGATGAGACCGGTCTCCTGACGGGGCCGATGTTCAGCCACCTTCTTGCCAACCTTGTTCTGCATGACTTGGACATTGAAATGTCCAAAGACTTGCCTGCGCGCTACTTTCGCTACGTGGACGACATCATTCTTGTCGGCAAGATCAGGGATGTGGACGACTCACTTTCAATCCTCGAGACCAAACTACAGGAGCTGGGATTTCGCCTTCACCCCGACGGATCTGAAAAACGCCTGCGTGTTCCTGTCCACGAATGGCTGGAGGGAGCCGACGATTTTAATAATCAATGGTCACAGAATTCGTGGCCTGCATTTGTGTACAACCTCAAGCGTTTTCTGCTGATTCAAAAGGAGAACGCAGCCGCACTGCGCGAATCTCTTCGGCAAGCGGGTTACCGAATGCCCATCACAGATTACAGTGCCATCATTTATGAGGCCGGGTGGCTTGAGAGAGTGAAGAACTTCGCCAGAGAAGAATGGTATCGCGCTTGCTCACTCGCCATCACCCATGAGTCACTTTTGGAACAGGCAAGATGGCTGCGAGAGCATTATCGGACGATGCTTGAACAGCTTCTGAGTGAAATGGTTGGGGCGACGGGCTATCAGCGGAAGCGATTGGTGCCAAAATTGCGGTATGCATCTGGCCGCTTGATTTACCTGGCCGAGGAGTCCACGCTGGCTGAGCTGGGATCTCGTTTGGTCGGAATCCAGGAACTGCACCTTCATGGACACGTGATGCTGGCGGTCGCTCACCGTCAGCTCGACCAACTCCTCCCTTTAGGAGTGAACGCCGCCCAGGCTGCTGCCCAAGCTCTCGCGGCAACAGAGGTTGAAGCAACTGTGTCCGCAAATGTTCTTACCGCTGTCGAACAGCAGAGCCTTGCGATCTTGATCATGAACGGAGTTCGTTTAAGAGCAGCGGGCTGCATATTCGAATCTGAATCCGAATTGATGCGAGTCGCCCTGCGTGGATGTGATTCCGAACTCATGCGGAGTCAAAACGCCTTTTTGCGAGAGCTGGCGTGTCTGCATGGACTAGCGGACGAACCACGACACGCAGACATGTTCAGGACGGCGTTCGACCAAGACGACGACCTTGTCTTAGATGCGATTGACCACCTGCAAGAATATCTTTCTCCATAGGCTCAACAATATGGATAAACCTGATCAATCATTGGAGGACCCTCAGTGCTTCGACCTTCGCAATTTCAGGTGTAGAGAGTCGTCCTTGAACGGCTTATGCACCGCCGATATCGATCGATATTTGAGAAATGATTTTGTGACTCAGTCACATTGAATTTATGCCGACCGACAACCCAAGTGCAGGTTCCGCTGAGCCATACTGGTTTGAATGGCAGACTGGGCTGTTAAGCCTGGTCGAGCTTCTCGACGCGGACTCGGAAATCGCCGAAGTGGCATTTCAAATTTGCGGCACAAAGGGGTGGGACGACGTGGGGGTGCGTTTCCGTGATGGAAGAAAGATCCTGAAGCAGATGAAGCATTCGCGAACCGGCGAAAGGATCACATTTAGTGACCTCATCTCGGCGCCTGACGCGGATTCTCCTTCGTTGCTCCGGTCTCTTGCGAAAGCATGGAAAGCCGAGACGTCGACTCGCGGTGACATTGAATGCGTGTTGGTGACAAACCGGAGCAGCGGAACCAATTGGTATATGGGCAGGCCGCCGCTCTCCGATTTTCTTCACAGGATGTCGGAGCGAATTGGACGGGCTTCATCGATTGACGATGTGAATTGGGCTGGTGAGGATGAAAGGTATCAGCAGGCCTGGAGGCTTTTTGTGGCTGAGCTTGGAGATCTTCAGATGCTGGAGAAACTCGCGTTTCTTCGAGGAATGACGATTGAACTGGATGCGCCGGATTCTGCCGTCCTTGAATCTACCATTCGTGAGCGGCTTGCGGTTCTTTCGGGATTGCCGCCATCTTCAGTGAAGTCTCTGTTCAATGCATTAGTATCCAACCTGAGCGAGTGGACCTGCCATACCCGTCGCGCTGTGGAATGGATTGATCGTGAACGCCTTCTTGCATGTCTCGCACAGAACGAGGACTTGCCAACGTGGCTTGGGCACTGCGAGGTTGAAACGCCAGATCCCTTTTTTCCCAGCCGCTCCTCCCAAGTGGATGTAATTCGCGCTTCAGTGCTCGACGAATCACCTCACAAGATCGATTTTCTTGCAGCCGAGCCGGGCGCGGGCAAGACCAGCTGCATCAGCAAGCTGGCCCGCAGCGGGGCTGTCCTATGGAGGGAGCAGACCGTCTCAGTCCGATTCTATGCCTACCGTCCAATACGACCGGGTCGGCTCGACGTGGGTTCTGATGCTGATTTGGGGGTCCGTCCAGACGCTCTCTGGTTGAGCCTGCTGTGGCAGATTCGAGACAATCTCCGCAAAACCCACTTGCTGGCCGAACTCCGCGTCCCTGTATGGCTGGGAGGAATGCCCTGGGACATTGCGCGGGGGCATGTGCTGCGAATTGCGACGGCGCTTGGCTGTCGCTGGGAACGAAAGTTTATCATCTGCATTGATGGAATCGACCATGCTGCGCGAGCCCGACGCAATCGTTTGCGAGACTTTCTTGGCACGCTGCCTCTGCCTGACGCGATCCCCGATCAGGTGAGGTTTCTTCTCGCTGGGCAGCCCGCCGATGCCTATCCCGAGTATCCCTTTTTCCTCAGGCAGACGCATAATGCGGTGAAGGTGCATCCGCTGGAAACGCTTTCGGATGCGGACTTGCAGTTGTTGTGGAGGGCTTCAAACCCGGCCGTTTCGCATCATGCTGACGCCGCCATTGTCCGATTGCTTGGCGAGAAGGCGCGCCACCGCACCCTGCCCACCGTCTATGCGGTGGAGGATATTCGTCGATGCGCCTCACTGGAGGAGGCGGCAGATGTCTTGAATTCACGGCCCTTGGCCGACTCGTTGCATCAATACTATGATGCCATCTGGTCATCCGCCATCGCTGCCGTGAGCGATGGGCCTCGTCTGGCCGCGGCTTTTGCCCTGCTTCGTGAGCGTCCAACAGGTGCATTGCTGGCATCGGCTTTCTCCAGCCTCGGCAAGGGGGCGGAGAGCTGGACAGATGTGCTGCGTAAATTGCGTCCCCTCGTGCGAGAGACGCCCCATGGATTTGAACTCGTTCACAATGACTTGCGTGTTCACTTGGAGGCTGGTCTGGCGGGTGAACCCTTTTTACGCCGGGACGCTGCGTCAGCTCTCGCAGACCACTACCGGAAGCCTAATACCAACCGGTTCGCCGCGCACCTTTCGCTGCTGGATTTGCTTCTCACCGCCGATCGTCGCACGGATTTTGCGGATGATTTCACTACGGATTGGGTCATTGCGGCTGACAGTCTGGGAGTTCCATACGAACAGACATGCAAAGAATGCAGCATTGCCTTCGAAGCAGCGACGAAGCGCCAGGATTGGCTGCTACTCCATTCGGTCGCTTGCGCATCTCTCACCCTGCATCGGGTTCATGAGTGCCGCCGAAATTCGGCACTTAGTGCCGGCCATCGTCATTCAACAATCGTGCCTGCTTTTTTGTCTGTTGAGGGCGAGCCGCTCCCGCTGGAGCTTTGGACACCGGGGGATTTTTCCGAGTTGATGACGGCTTGTCATAAGCTTATCGCGGGCAGTGCGCATTCTCGGGCACTCGTTGTGCTTGAACAATGGTTCCAAAATGTGACCCTTGAGGCGCTGATCGAACGGCTTACGGAGGCGTTGGTAACTGAGGAAGGACATGACCAGAGTGCCGATGCGCTGCGGCGCGATCTGGAACATTTTGGAGATCTGTGCGCCCGTTGCAATTTTGTTCCACAGTCCAAGAAAATCGTTTCGGAAACGCTGTCGGGATATCAAGCTGCCTTCGAGCAAGGGTGGGTTCGCGGGCTGGCAAATTTAACGGAACGGCGCAAGGCCCTGCGGTTATGGTGCCGCCTGGTTCCGTGCTACATCCTGCCATGGATAGCGGCGGCGGAGGAAGCAGGCAGGCGGCAGCGTTGGGGGGAGGCGCGTGCGCTTTTGAACCGCATCGAGGGAGAGCGGGACAATTTTGATGAGTTTGACGCGCTCACTCTTGGCTGGATCGCAGCACGAGCAAGACCACGTAATGCGGCGCTATGGATGCAACCGCTGACTTCGCACAATTATGGCCTGGCTGAGGGGCGGGCATCGCTAACGACGCTGCGCCTGCTTGCGAAATGGATAAATTACGCCGACGTGAATCGAGAGCCGGGTCAGGTGACCGAAGACTTGTGGCTTTTGCTTAATCAGCGATCTCTTGAAACAAGAAATCCCGCAGCCATCAGGATCTTGATCCGCGCCAGCTCTGTAATGGGCCGTCTGATGCGATACGTGGACCGCGCGGATTTCTCTGGTGCAGCAATTGCCGTGTCAGCGCAAATGCTGACGCCGCTGCTGCGGGCGCTGTGGTGCTGCAGGCCTGACTGGCGCAATCTACCTCACGAAGAAGTGGGCACACCGGCCGAGGTGGCCAACGAACTTGTTGAAATAGCGTGGCGATGTGGTGATTCCTATCGGCGGCTTCTTTGCGACCTTGCCAAAGAGAGGTTTGATCAAGTCCTCCTGCAGGAGCAAGGCGGGCGCGTTTTCGAAATGCTGTGGGAGTGCGGTGAGATAGATTTCTTAAGAAGTACAGTCGAAATGAAAGCTCGGCAGATCATCGAGCACCTTCATGAGGAAGAAGTGACAGAACGTGGCAGAATGACCGCAAATCTGCTCCATTTTTTACGTCGTCTTGAGATGCCTGATCTTTGCGATCAACTCTCCGCCAGGCTCCGAGGGACTCGAATGGGCTATTTGTCGAGTAGTGAATGGGTTTTCAAGCCTCTCACACAGTGGTTTGATTTGATACGCAAGACACACTCATCGGCATGGTCAAACGAGGGGATGCAACTTCTCGAGCTGGACTGGATTTGCGAGCGACAAGGCGGGGAAAATGGATTCAGCGATGCGCTTGTTGCTTCAATAGCAGCGGGTGCTATGGAAAGCGGAGCGGGTGCCTTTGAGGCGCTCTTTGGGTTTCTCGCGGCACGGGGAACAAAAAACTGCCTTTGGACTTTGGCCAGGGCAGCACAGGATGGCTTCGGAGTATGCCTGCAGGAAGCAAACTTGATGAGCGAAGAAACGGCTCTCGCCCGTATCGCACTGGCAATCGCGCTTGGCGGCTGGCCTACTGACACTGCGGTGAAGACAGTTTCTGGTCTTCTCACTGAAAGTGGCCTGGCCCAGCCTTTCATGGGACAGCCGGCGTGGCAAAAGGCTTTGCGCATAGCTGCAGCAATGCAGGGGTTGTCACTTCCGCCGAATGTTGGTGAGGTTCCCGTGGAACAGCAGTATGAGTCCGGCGAAGCTCAAAGCGCGGCCTCAATTCTTCATCAAATTCAGCATCCCGGAGAGAGCTCATGGCTGCGTCTTCGTGACATTGCGAATCTCGCACGCCAGGCACATTCCGAAGAGCCTCAAGAACGGGCCTCCCTTGTCGCCAGGGCGCTGGACGCTCTGGAAGCATCCACCGAGCCCCTCAGCCGAAGTCTCGAGTATTACGATAGCAGCCTGATGGCACAGTTCTACACATACCTCAATGAAGCCGAGTTGTGGCGGCTGCTAGGTTTGATCACCGCGATCACAGGGGATCTGCGCCAGAAGTTGTCCAATGACTCGAATTGGGCCTTCATGGTTGCCTTCTCTGCTGTTGATCGCACATGCATAGCCCATGCCGAGCAGGAGGGGAAGAGATTCTCCAGAGCAGCGCTTCACCAATTTTTGGCAATGCACTGGAAGTGGCATGGCGTTTCTGCCCAGCCGCCTGCACTGACAGTGGGCAATCCGGCGGCCTCCTGGCCCGAAGCCGTGCGCCGCATGCTCCTGTCACTCACTCATACGGATTCCTGCGAGACTGTATACATGGCAATGTGCGGACTCAGGTTCTTCGCAGAGTGTTTCCCCGGTCAAATCCCCGCGATCTGCCGGGAAGGACTTCAAGACGCGGAGGCGCGTGAGGCCGTCCTGTCCCTTGCTCAAATGTGGGCGACAAGCCACCCCACAGAAATCTCACCAGTTCTACCTCTTTTTGAGAAACATGAGGCCGTAGGCTCCCTCGATGAACGTCTCGATGCATGGGCGGTCTCTGCGTTGCACGGCGTCTCGACTGGCAATGAGGCCCATGGCATAAAGCTTCCGGAGGTCAATCAAGTGCCGCAAATCGGATTTCCCGGTGACGGCCCCCTCTTTGAGGGAGAGACGACGATCAACGGCCTGTCCCGGCATAACTCATTTGCAAGAATGGCGAATCTGCGCTTAAAACGCGCAGGTCGCATCCTTGGCCCGATGTCTCGTGCCTTTCGACACATGGCGCTTGCAGTGAGAGGTGGAGGTGTCGAGTTTCCGGGTATGAATCTGCCGCGTCCCAAAAAGCTTGCATTCCCTTCATCTTCGCCGCGGTACTCGCATCCGAGCGACAGTCTTGCGGGCGATGCGATCATCGCCCAATGCTCAGGAAATGTTTGGCGCCCCGCTAAAGCAGCCGGTATCAGGCTCCTGATCGGCTTGGGCCTTGATCCCTGGATTGCGTCAGCGCCCCCTAACGCCTGGCCCGACGAGAAGTCGTGGCCGTCCGATTGGGACCTCGAACGTGGCGATGCCGGAACCGGCACCGGTGACTTCGCCAGAAATCCGCAGATGAATGCACTGCTCCACGGCGTCGATCTCGATTCGTCATTACTGCTGCTCGGGGCCGTTCTTCGTATTCCTACCTTCCGCCGCGATCTGAGGTTCGATTTGTGGCTTGATGCCCCGGAACAATCAGAAGATGATTTTGGCCTGAAGCCTGCAACTCGTGCATGTCGCACGCTAGCAAGCTGGCTGGCTGGTTATTCGTTCGCGAGTTCCAAGCGATCGGGGATGTCATCGGTTTACTTTGCTGGTAGTTTGGTGGATTACCCAAACAGCGACCTTGATGTCACTCCGACAGATCATTGGATTGAGGCGTGGGGATGGATCCCGGATGCTTCGAATGCCCTACGGTTTAAGTCAAATGACGGAAAGACGGTGGCTTGGTTTGAGCGCTGGATTGGGCCAAACACCTCCAATCGGTCCCTTTGCAGGCAGCCGATTCTTAGTCGTTGGGTTGCAAGACGTGACAGCTTTCCAATGCACGAAAATGAGTTGGAGAGATGGATTCGTCGGACCGATTTTTCAGCCAATGACATCCTCAACCCAGAGTAGACACCGGACGCTCTGAAGACTACAGTATACTGCGAGCCTACCCGTTGGTTCAGGCCATTTTTTGTCTGGCATAGAATGCCCAGTCGGCGAGGGCGTCGTCTAGCGGTACCCTCCAAGGTTTAAAGGGAGTTCGATCAAGACGATGTTCTGGCTGAGCGAGACCGGAAAGATGTCTGCGTTTCGCAGACCGGAAGTGTCGGTTTATACTGTTTGCTTGAACAGCGTCGGCTCCTATGCCATAATAAAATCATAAGGAATGGTCATTTCACTGGCGAGGGCAATACCGGGGATTGTGAGCTATTCCAAGCTACATTATTGATAATGAGCAATCTAGATGCGATCGGCGCCAATGTGTGTCTGGCTTCCGCCATGTCCTGTTACGTTGGCAGGCGATCCTCCCGGGCTGACACGCATTCGATGGCAAATGGCAGGCACAGGAAAGGGAGCTGTGGTGCATCATGATTCAATCGGCCTCCTTCCATGATCTTGCTCATCGAGCAGATGGCGAGGCTTGCCTTCGTCCCGTTGGGCGTTTTCAATTGGCCTCTCACATGATTGACCATTTCACGATCAACAACCGCTTGATTTCAGGCGTTCTCACCAAATACAAAACGACCTTCGAGGCCTTTTGCGAGTTGATCACAAACTCCCTTCACGCGAAGGCGAAGAACATTTCGATCACTATCCAGGCTTCCGAGCTGCTGGGAAAAACGGCCGACGTGAGCTTTCAACAAATCGTGATCCGTGATGACGGAGTGGGCGTCTCGAAAAGTGAGTTCAAGTCCAAGGTGCTCGATATTGCAACAGAATCCAAAAAGGCGCAGGGAGGGAAGGGGGTCGGGCGCTTCGCTGCAATCCAGCTTGGTTCGCGCATGGAAATCGAAACGGTTGCTCCAGATCCTCTCGACAACAAGCATTACCGAACCCGGGTCCATGTGGATACCAAAGACTGGCAGCATGGGGCTGCACTGGACAAAATACCGCTCGAGGTCGATCACACCGAGGTGCCGGCTGCCGATGCGAGTGGCTATCAAGTCGTGATATCCAATTTTTACTCGGCGGAGGCGACGAAGCAAGAGAAGCACCTGCGAATGCTGAAGTGTTTTGCCAGCCGGGACATTGAAAGATCCATCTTTGAAAGATACACAGACGTCATTCTCCGCAACGCTACCCGTTTTCAAGTCAACGGGCGTCACATCGACGCCAAAGATCACATCATTGGCAAGATCGAGCACGGAGAGTCCAGTTTTTCATCCCATGACGGTGTCCAGTATGCGCTCAAGCTGCAGTTCATGCAGGTGAGATCCCATGAAAACCGGCACAAGATTCTTCTTCGCGTCGACAACGGGGGCGTTTTGACCGTAGCCCACTCATATGAATACACCGGCGACATTCCTGCGGAGAACCAATGGATTGTGTTTGTCGACTCTCCCTATTTTGCATCTGACATGGACGCCTGTCGCGGGCTGTTCATGTCCGACCTCAATCCAGACACAGCGACAGTCTCTAAGGCAATCAAGGACGGCGTTGACGGCTTCTTCAAAAACAAATTCGCGCAGTATTACGATTTCACGTCAAAGCTTAAAAGCGATGCAGCCTACCCGTACCGGCAAAACAATGCTTCTTCGTTGACCCGGGAATCGGTGTTCAATCAGCTGGCATACTACGTTGAAGAAAAGCACCAGCTTCTGAAGAGGAACAGCGACTTGAAGAACCTGGTCTATGGCCTGATGGACCGCTCGCTGAACCTCCGGGAGTTTCAGAACATCCTGTCCGAGATTTTGAAAGTGAGCGAAGCGACGACCACGCGCTTCAACACGCTGCTGCACCAGGTCGACATCGAGGATGTCGTGGTTTTTTGCGACGAGGTCAAAGACAAGCAGCAGTTTTTGGATTTCCTTCACAAACTAAATTATGCCGAAGTTGCCAAGAACGTGGGGGAAAGGGCGCAGCTCCACAAGATTGTTCAACGCCATCTCTGGATCTTTGGCGAGGAGTACAGCGGATGTCCGACGCTTTTCTCGGACAAAAATCTTGGGAACAATCTGGAGAAACTCAGGGAGGAATTTTTTGCGTATGTCCCGACTGCTGAAGATGACAACCTGGATTTGGACGCTCCAAACGAAATCCTGGAGATAACGGACCTCTTCTTCTTCAATGAAAAGCTTCTTCAGGCTGAGCAGAAGGAAGTCATGATTGTCGAGCTCAAAGCACCGCGGGTCAAATTGGGGCAGAAAGAACTGAATCAGGCGAAACGCTACGCACTGAAACTTCAAGATGCCGGCGTTTTTCCCGACGGCATCAAATACAAAATCATCCTGATAGGCAGTGACGTCAGGCCAATTTTGCGTGCGGAGTACGGACAGATCGACTCCAAGCAGCCGGCTTTGGTGCATAGGAAGGAATCTCCAAAGCATGTCGAGATCTGGGCGATCAAATGGTCGGATCTGATCGAGAACAACCGCCGCAAACTGACCTATCTCGGCAATCATCTGGCTACAAAGGACCGGGAGGTCCAGGAGTTCTGGCAGGCTGAATTTGGAGATGTTCCGATGAAGGAAGTATTTTCAACAATGAAGAACACTGACGAACCAAAGAAGGCGAAGAACAAACCTTCTCGAGTGAGCAACAACAGGCCGGATGTGAAGGCAAAAAAATAACAAGACCATGCGCTTGTTTGGCATGGAAAGGCGCACTTTTGCACTTTTCGCGTTTGATCGGATTCTTGGTGCCATTGAAATTCGATCACAACACGTTGCGGGTTTTGATGACTTCTGGTTACGGCCGCAATTGCGGACAGTCCCTCATCGACAGGCTTCAATTGGGCAGCGCCGTCGCTGTCGCGATGGATGATAGCAGCACGCTTTGCCTCACCGGAGATGCTGGAAGCGCCATGCATTTTGCAAGAGCCTTTTAGCTGGAGGCGCAAATACATATTAGGAGGGCACAGCGCTGGCTAGAGCCTTGATCTTTTCGAGCATTTCTTGAGGAGGCTCTTCCTCGCTGTGTTCCCATTGGCGAACGTTTTTGGCGATGACCTTGAGCGCCCGACCAAAGGCAAACTGGCTCAGGCCATTCATGCGACGCGCTTTTAGAACCCAATCGGCAGAGGAGGTGACAGTCAAGGGGTAACGGCCCAAATGACGCACTAGTTGAGGCCAAAAGCTCGCTATGGGTGTGATCTCATCGCGTTCCCAACGTTCATATTGCTCGCGGATAGTGCCCAAGTCAGAGGCGACCTGAGCTTGAGTGAGGTTGAGAAGCAAACGTTTAGACCGGAGATGTTGCCCGAGGCTTTTCGGATTGAGATTGAATCCTTTACGTGTGAGATTCCTAAATCGCAGGGACGTTTTGGTGGCCCGAATCGTAAAGTAGCAAAATGGCAAAATAGGATGAGGGCTACTTTGTGACCAACGCGCATGTGGTGGGGAAGGCACTGGAGGTGGACATCTACTACGAAGAGAAAAAGCTGCCTGCGAAGGTGCTTCACGTCAGCAAGATCGCGGATCTGGCCATCTTGAAGGCGGGCATCATGGTCCCGGGACTTGTGCTGGCCGAAGAAGAGGCGGAGCCGGGAACCGACGTGTATGTGGTAGGTTTCCCCCGGCCTAACATGCAAGGCATTGATGTGAAGGTGAACAAAGGGATCGTCTCCAGCAGAAGGGGGCTCTATAACAACGAGTCGCGTTTCCAGATTGATGCGGCCATCCAGCCCGGCAATTCGGGCGGAGCTCTCTGCGACGAACTAGGACGTGTGCGGGGCGTCGTCGTCGAAACGCTGAACCATGAGTATGTGCTGGCGCAGTCAGGGGGCCTCCCGCAGAATGTGAACTATGCCATCAAGACCTCGGAGCTGGCCGCCTTCCTCCGGTCGAAGTCCATCAAATTCCAGCAGTCCAATGGAAATGAGGAGGCCCAAGGGCCCCGGGGCCTCGGCGTGAAAGTGGTCAGTGCGGCCTCCGCCTTGGTGTTGGTCAAGGAGTAAGGTCCGGCGGGCAGCAGACAATGAGGGCCTGGCCTCGTTGACAAGACGTAAGCGCCACGGTAACCGCTTCATGCCGCCGCTTGACTGCGGGTGTGTTGGCTGGGCGGCTGATGGCCGGTCGCAAGGGGCTGGCTTTGATGCTTTTGCCTTGGCTCATGCGTCATGGCATCACCTCAGTGGGGCTGCCTTTGCCCGCTCCGCTTGTCATGGGGGCTTGGTTAGGAAATGATTTGCGTGGCCCAAGGCTCAACGCGGTCGCTGGCGGTGCGGGCACTCATACTTTACGAACTTCCTTCTGGCTCAAGCTCGTATTGGGCCTCCCCTACTACCAGCACAATCTGCCTCCTTTCGTGGCGGAGCCGTTCCACTTCTCCTTGAAATCCACGACCCAAGGTGGGCTGCCGGAAGAGACCACGCAGCAGGACAGAGAGACGGTGCGGCATCCCATCTGGAGAGTCTTCGACTGGCAGCGGCGTCTGGATGAAGACAAGGCACTGACCAAGGTTCAAATTGGTGAGCAAGAGGGCCTTAGCAAAGCGAGAATGACACAGATGTTCAGCCTGCTGCATCTGCCCAAGGACGCACAAGACTATCTCGCGGATCTCAACGCCCCCGCGCTCATCAGGGCTTTCAGCGTCCGCCAGTTGATGGGCGTCGCCAAGACTCCCGCGCCCGAACGGGCGGAGGCGTTCCAAAGAATGCGGGCGGATTGCGAGCGGCATGGGGTGAGCGGTTGAAATGAATCGTTCCACCGCGGGCCGTGCGGGGCGGGATCATTGGCCGGAATCTCCGGCCTCCCCGTCCCGCACGATGCGTTTCATGCGTTTCAGGGCTGAGAGGGCCTTATCGGTGAGATGGTATCGGGAAGCCTTTCCCTGACCGTGGCGGATGATCCAGCCGCCCCGTTCGAGGTGCTGCAACCGGCGGTAGGCGGTGGTGCGGGAGCTTCCGAAAAACGCGGCGGCATCGCGCGGATGAAGATGCCCGAGCGTGGCAACCCTGCGCATCAAGGTCAGCTCATCACTGGCAAGCGGTTCGTCTGGCACGTTAGGGACGGAAAGCTCGTTGCCGGATGGCGGCGCTTCCTCGGACGCCGTGGGAATACCCCCGGCACTTTCTTTGGCGGCGCGCTCGCGCTCCAGCCGCAGGGTGACGGCTTTGCCGAGGATGGCCCCGATGCGCCGGATTCGCTCCTCGCGGCTCAAGGATTCATAATCGGATGACGACATCATCCGTCCATCCTCCCATGATATGTTTCTGTCCCTGCTCCCGACTGAGATCAGGCCTTAGCAGCAGGATGGAGCGAACCCCGCGCCTTCGGTTGCTGGGAACGACGGCAGACGGTGGTTTTCCCTTCACCAAAGAAGAAGAGGAGCGGACGCCGAGCCCGGTCCGGCAGGGTGAAATCGGTCAGGAAGCTGCCAGATTGCTCCCGATTGGGAATGGGGTCGGGGGGACAAGGAAATAGAATGGGCGACCATGAACTACGTCCGCCGCCATGAAAACCCAATACAGAAACTTAATTGGACCGCAGGTGAGAAAGATTAGGTATCAACGCGGGATGACTCAGGAGCAACTGGCCATAAAACTACAGATGGCCGGTTATGACCGCTCGCGCGGGACACTGGCCAAGATCGAGGCCCGGTTGCTGTGGGTGGGAGACCACGAGTTGTTCTTCTTCGCCAAGGTGCTGGACGTGCCCGTGTCCGCACTCTTTCCTCCCATCGACCCGCGAGACCCGGACCTGCACGAGACGATAGACCGGCTCATGACACGCCGGTTCTAAAGGGGAAAAGCCAAAGAGCTTTTTCCTTCGGAAAAAGCCCATACAAGCCTCTTTTACGGAGCACAGCGCAGGGCAAGGGGAAAACGGAATAAGTGCCCGCAGGGCCGGAGCGAAGCGGAGTTATGCCGGATTTCCACTTGTCCCGGAGCGAGCACCGGACCACGCCAGCGGTCACACTTTCACACCCTGCCGCATCGAACGGGCCGTAGTCAGTGATTCGGTTTCGGTCTCGGCTTGCTCGTCCACCTGGGTGCTGGCCTGATTCTTGGAGAGATCCAAAGCGGCGATGATTTCCTGCTGACGCTTCTCGGCGCTTTCCAGCTTTTCCTGATGTTCAAACGGAACATCGAGCTGGGTCTTCAATTCCCCGATGCGTTTTCCAAGGCGCTTCAGATTCTCCTCCGAGTCGGCCTGCTGGGATTCCATTTCGCCAAGGGCGTGCTCCAGTGAACCGATGGTTCCTTGCGGGCTGTCGCTAACCGTCGCCTGATAGGTGTTCTTCCCGTGAATACGCAGTTCGATACGGGCATCCAGCCGATGAAGTGAGATGGGAAACCCGGCGACGGAGCCGATTTTGCGGCTGGACTGCATGGGTTTGAGCGCGGCCCCGATGAAGACCAACTGACGGCCGGCCTCGACCCGTTCGTCGTAATGGTTGCCGTTAATGGTCATGGTGAAGTTGTCGCCACGTGTCGGCGTGCGGGTCGCGAGGTCTTGCTGAAGGTTGGCGACGAATTTTTCTTCCACGGTCACGTTATGCTCGGCGCTCTTGATCCGCAGACGAATGGAATGCTGGCTGTCCATGTGCTGACGGCGCAGGCGGTTGAAACGGATGACTTCGGCATCCACCTGGGCCTTTTCAATGACCATCGGATTGCCGGAGGCAATCGCCTTCACCTCGGCGTAACTGAGAGCGGTGGCGTCCACGTCCTCCGCCTTGCGCATGGTGGCGTCCCCGATCATCACCTGAGCGATGAAGCGCGCCTTTGTCTCCAAGGTCTGCCACATATAAGCGTCGAAGCTGCCCTCGGTGACATAACGGAAAACGCTGACAAACTCGTTGGTATTGCCCTGCCGGAGAATGCGGCCCTCGCGCTGTTCGATGTCGGAGGGACGCCACGGAGCATCCAAATGATGCAGCGCGATAAGACGGTGTTGCACGTTGGTTCCTTCGCCCATTTTCAGGGTGCTGCCCAAGAGGATGCGCACGTCTCCCTCTCGCACCGCTCTGAACAGCGCGGCTTTTCCCGTGTCGGTGTCGTGATCCTGAATGAAGGCGATTTCTTTTTCAGGAACGCCGTGGGCAATCAGCTTGGCGCGGATGTCGTCATACACGGAAAATTCCCGCTGCCCCTTCTTCGGAGTGGAGAGGTCGCAGAAAACAAGCTGGGCGCTTTTCTGAGGCGAGGAATCGAGCCAGATGCGATGAATTTTCTCCACCGCAAGATTCACCTTGGAATCCGGGGCGTCTGGAGCGGCAGGCGCAATCAGACGAAAGTCCAGAGCGGCCAATCTCCCCTCCGAGGTAATTTTCAGCATGTTGTCATCCTTCGGATTCACCTTTCCGCCTTTGATCTGCTCCGATCGCTTGACCAGTGTTTCGACAAATTTCTGGAGACGTGAACTGCACGGGGCGCTGGCGATGATGGGCCGCCCGGTTTCCAGTTTGGGAATCGGCAGCTTGAGCATGTCGGCTGTCTGCACGTCTGCCGTCTGGCGGAACTGCTGCATGAGTTCCGGCACGTTGACGAAACGCGCGAAGCGGTGTTGCAGACGGTAGCCTGCTCCATCGGGACTGAGTTCCATCGCCGTCACCGTTTCCCCGAATGTCCCGGCCCATGAATCGAAGTGCTGAAGCCCGAGACGACGAAGCGACGCCATTTGCAGATAGCGCTGCATGGTGAACATCTCCGCCATCGTGTTGGAGATGGGTGTCCCGGTGGCGAAAACGACGCCCCCGCCGCCGTTGCGTTGCTGAATGTGCCCCACCTTCAGGAACAAATCGAAAGCCCGCTCCGACGCCGTTTGCGGCAATCCGGCCACACGGGTCATTTTGGTGGTGTAGAACAAATTTTTGAACTTGTGGGCCTCATCGACAAACAGGCGATCCACGCCCAATTCCTCAAAGGTCAGCGTCTGGTCTTTCTTTTCCTCGGCAGAGAGGGAATCCAATTTGAACTCAAGCCGTTTGCGCACGCGCTCCAGTTCCTTGACCAAGCGCGTTCCGCGCGTCTCAGACTTTTGTTCGCGGATGACATCCTCGATTTCCTCAATCTGCGCTTCAATGAACTCCTTCCGGGCGCTGGCGGAGAGCGGGATTTTCTCAAAGCTGGAATGGGTGACGATCACAGCGTCCCAATTCCCGGTGGCGATGCGGCTGAAAAGCTGGGCGCGGCGATCCTTCGCAAAGTCATCCTTACCCGCCGCGAGAATGGTGGCGTTGGGGTAAAGGGTGAGAAGCTCCGTGGAAAACTGCGAAAGCATGTGATTGGGCACGGCGAACAAGGGTTTGCGGGCCAGCCCGAGACGCTTCATTTCGATGGCGGCGGCCACCATCGTGTAGGTTTTGCCCGCGCCCACGGCATGGGCCAGAAGCGTGTTCCTGCTCTGGATAATGCGCCAGACGGCATCTTTCTGGTGAGGGCGCAGCGTGACCTGGCGACTGCTGGCGGGCAGGGTCAAGTGAGCGCCGTTGAAGACACGAAGACGCTCGGAATTGTATTGGTCGTTGTAGAGGCGGCAGAGCCTTTCCCGGCGATCGTCGTCCTCCCATACCCACGTCTTGAACCGCTCTTTGATCTTCTCCTGCCGGTCGCGCGCGCCTTCTGTCTCGGTGGCGTTGACGTAGGGATTCCCGTTTTCGTCCCGGTCATAGACGGTGGGCGTTTTCAGGTTAAGGCAATCCTGAATCAGATCGAGGGCGGCATATCGCGCCGTGCCCCACTCGGTGGTATTGGCCACGGAAACCTTGGCCTGCGGACTGCCCTGCACGAACCATGCGCCCACCTGCGGGGAATGATTGATGGTGACGGCATTGTCCCCAAGCAACGAGGAGGCGAAGGCTTCCACGTCGGTTTCCGGTATCCATGCCGCGCCAAGACGCGCCTCGATCTGCGAGGGCGGCAGGTCTTCCGGCTGCACGGCTTGCAGCGCTTCCACATTCTCCTGAAATCTTGGATCGTCCCGCGCCGCACGCTGCGCGGCCGCCAGTTTTTCGCGGACATTGCCGAACAGATAACTGTCCTCGGTTTCCCAGCGGCTGGTTTCAGGGTCGAGATAGATCAGCCCCTTGAGGTCCGGCGTGAGGTCGGAAGCTTCCTTTCCCAGCAGAGCGGCCATGTGCTCCAAGTCCACTTTGCCCCGTTCGTTGAGAGTGACGACCAAGGCGTCCTTGGCGGTCTCGGCTTTCAGAACGGGAGCGGCGGAATGGATGGTGCGCTCGCGGAAAATGGCGGTCTTGGTCGCCTGCTTCGTTTCGTGGTTGTAGTTCTCCAGCGAACACAGCAACGGATAATCCGGGTCATGGCGGAAGGCGCGGCGGTTGCCGGTCGTGCTGACGGGACCGAAGCGGGCGACAAACTGGTCGTAGCGCACGTTGAGCTGCTGCCGGGCGGCAAGGATGGCAGACTCGCCACTTTCCTCCAGTTGGGTGCGGAGAACCTCACGCACGGATTCGCGGATTTGGATCAGGCCGCGAATGCGGCGCGTCGTTTCGGCGGGAAGTCCACGGGACAGAACGAGCGTGCCGCCCTTGCGCACGGCCACCTGTCCCTCGTGCAAGGTGAAAGCGCCTTCCTTGACGCCATCCGGCGCGGGGATTTCCTCCGGGTCGTCTCCCTGATTTGCGGACTGGCTTTCAACGTGGCGATAGATGGCGCTGGGGAGATGGGCGATGGACTGCGACAACGCGGCATCCAGCGGGCGCTCGTCCGGCACAAGGGCCGGTTCTCCCTCGGAATACATGGTGCCTTCGCTGGCCATGCGTCCGCACATCATGGCGGGATGTTCGGCAAAGTAGCGATTGATGCGGAAGGAAACACCATCGCCATTTTCATGCGCGGCCAACTCCCGCCAGTCGTATCCGCAGGGCGCTTCCCCTTCGTGCAAGCGGCGCAGGAAAACCATATCGGTCGTCACTTCCGTGTTGGCATTCTGCTTGAACGCGGTGTTGGGCAAACGGACGGCTCCCAAAAGCTCGGCCCGCTCATGAAGGTAGTCGCGCAGGCGGGCATCCTGTTTGTCCATCGTGCCCATTGAAGTGATGAAGGCGACCAATCCACCCGGACGGGCTTTTTCCAGCGACTTGGCGAAGAAATAATCGTGAATCAGGAAATTGTGCTGATTGAACTCTGGATCGAAGACCTTGTAATTGCCGAAAGGGACGTTGGAGATCACAAGATCAAAGCCCCCGTCGGGAAGCTGGGATTGCTCAAAACCCTGTTGCCGAATGTTGGCATCCGGGTAAAGCACGCGGGCAATGCGGGCGGTGACCGGGTCAATCTCGATGCCGGTCAAGGTGGATTGCGAACGCATCGCCTCCGGCATGAGGCCGAAGAAATGGCCGATGCCTGCGGAGGGTTCGAGAATCTTCCCGTGCGTGAAGCCCAAGCGCTGCACGGCTTCATACATGGCGGAAACCACGGTGGCGGAAGTGTAATGCGCGTTCAGGGTCGTGGCCTGAGCGGAACGGTATTCCTCCGGCGTGAGCAGTTCGCGGAGGCGGTCGCGTTCCGCCTGCCAAGTGCTGTCTTCGTGGGTAGCGAAAACTTGGGGTAAGCCACCCCACCCGACATAACGCACCAGCGTTTGCTGCTCCTCGGGCGTGGCCTTGCGGCGTTCGCTCTCGACGGTGCGGAGACTCTCAATGGCCCGGAAATTGCCGTGGCACTTTTCCTTGAGCGAGCCAGCCCCCAAGTGATCGCCGGGGCCGATGCGATAGCCGACAGGGCGGCTTAGTCCTCCTGGTCGTCCTCGGGCGGCAGGAGGATGTATCTCTCCCGCACCATTTCCCAAGCCTGACGGCTGGCCTGATCCATCGTCAGTCCGTCCGCCACCAGCTTGTCCTCCAAGGGCAGCAATTCGTCCAGTGTCCGCTCCTGCGCTTCGTAGAGAGCTTCCTCCAGTCTGCTCGTTTCCTCCAGTTCGCGCACCATTTTGGGACGGAACTCGCGCCAATGTTTCTCGGCCATCAGTCCGTAGGCGCTGATCGGAAATGCGGTCTTCGTCGCGTTCATGGTTTTGAAAAAGGTCGAAGAAGTTGAGTTGTTCGGCATCCGGTTGAGCGGAGACCTTGCCTTTGCGCTTAATCATAGCCGTTTTTGGGGCAAGCGTAAACGGCTCTCTAAAAATGCCCGCTCCCTCGTGGGAGCAATGCCAGCCCGTTTTGCATGGGAGACGGGATGCTCCCGATTTGGAGCATGAACCCCTGACACGCGACCGCCCGGAGGTCTTCCGGGCGTTGGCGTGAGAGTGGAGGGCGGCGGGCAATCAGGTCTGCGGTGCCGGGAGCGGAGGGCGTGCGGAGCGGAAGCCGGAAGCGGACGGGGCCGCAGTCCTGATGCGGTGGGGCGGTCAGACTTTCACGCCGCCCTGTTGCTGCGTGCGGGATTTGAAAAACCCGATGTCCCGCAGCACTTTGCTGCCCATGCGCACGAGGGCGTTTTGCTGTTGTTCCTCCGGCAAGTCTTTGACGAGCGCCTGAAGGCTTTGCTTCAACTCGGGATCGCCTTCGATCTTGCGCAGCACGCCCTGGTCGAGCTTCTGCTGGCGCTCCTGCTGCTGGACTTTCGTCAGGACCATCGCCCGCTCCATCCGTTCGCGTGGCATACTCTGGACGTACTGCCAATACTTCGGGTTCTGCTGGATGTAGGCGTCGATCTTGGCGTTGACTTCCGCATTGTCGCGGAACGTAGGGGTGGATTCCCCGGCTTGAGGTGCGCTGTCGGCACCGTTGGATTTGGTTCTCTTTATCATAGTAGGTGGTTCCTTGATGGAACGGTTTGGGGTTATGGGGGGCGCGGTGAAGTAGGTTTCGGAGATGGCTCACCAAGGGATGTCGTCGGTTGCTGGTGCGCTTTTGGAGGCGTCTGGAAGGCGGGAGCGCATCTCGTCCTCCAGCGATTCCAAGCGCTGGCGGGTGTCCTGAAGCTCCTTGCGCATGGCGGCGTTTTGCTCGGCAAGGACGCGGTTTTGCTGCAAGGCTTCCGTCATTTCGGTGAGTTTTCCGGAAACGATCTGTCCACCCTGAATGACCGCCTGCGTGGCTTGGCGCTGCCGGTTCAGTTCCACGGTGAGTTCATTCCCTGAAGGTCTGGAAGCCGTGGCGACAGGTGTGGGAATGGTCGGTGGTCCTGACGGGCGCGTGAGGTTCCACTTGGGCGAAGATTCCACCCTATAGAGGGTGTGCGCCTCGTGCATCACGCCCCGCTTGCGCGGTTCCACGTAACGGCCCACGGGATAGGCTTTGATGACCTCGGGGTGGCGGACGCTGGCGGTTTCTCCGCGCTTCAAGACCCGGCCCGACATTTCCGGCGTGACGGGAACGATGCGCTGGGCGGGCTTGCTGGCGCATGACGCCAGCAGCACGACGAGGGGGATGGCAAAAAGGAACGGTTTCATGGTTTGGCGGTGGTGGTGAGTGGGATGCGGGTGCCACCAACGGAAGCATTGGAGGCGTCCATCGTTTCGGTGACGTAGAGGTAGAACTGTTTGCCAGCGGGAACGCGGACGTAGAACCCCTCCCGTTCGATGGTATCCATGATCTGGCGGGCGTAGGTATTGAGCACCTGCTGGATGCCTCCCAACCCGGCGTTGCCAACGGTGGCCGTGGCCTGTGAGCCAAGCAGCGTGCTTTCGCGTTCGGTGAAGGCTCCGGCGGCTCCGCTCAAAAACGAAGCGACGAACAATTTCACCTCCGCGTAATCGTCGCTTTTGAGAAGCTGGCCGCGCAGTCCGGCGCTGCCATCGGTGATGGCCCAGCCTTCTCCGTTGGCTTCCTTCTCGCGGTCGAGGGCAATGCCGGAAAGGCGCATTTCCTTTCCGTCCTGCCAGACCAATGTCCATTGGCCCTGGCTGGCGATGCGTTCGCGCATCCGATCCACGCGGGCGGTTCCGTGAACCTCGGTGCCAACGGGGACAATCAGGCGTCCGTCGTGCCATACGTCCTCGGTAATGAGGCCGATAATCGGCGTGTCGAGCGCGGAGGAATCCACCGTGATGATGAGCTGGCAGGAGATGAGGCGACCAAAGGGCGCGTAGTCCTTGCTCAACTCGCTTCGCGTATCAGGCAACGCGGGCGGCTGGGCGAACAGGCTCAACGGTGGAAGCGGTTTCGGCTTGGCTTCGGGCTTGGCCGCTGGCGGAGGAGCGGGTTTGGTTTCCTCCCGTGGAGGGCGGAAAGGCGTCATGTCCTTGGTGACGGACTGCACGACCTGCGGGGTTTGCTTCGCGGGAGGTTCGAGCGGCGGTTCCTTGGAGCCGGGCGGCCGGAAACCGCGAACGATAAAGTAACCGATCACGCACAGGACGAGGAAGATGAGGAATGCGCCCGTGCGCGACTTCATGAATTGGACGGCATCGCGCGGGTTCATTTCGAGCCTCCTTTGCTTGGGAGTTTGAGTTCGGGCAGGACACCCGGCGAAGCCATCGAGTCGAGAACGATCACGAAGTCGTTTTCGACGGAGAGGTCGTTGCGTCCGCCGTCCGGCGTGCCGGTGACGGCGAAGTAGGCCACGGCATCCTTCTTGGGTGGGATGGTGCCGGAGGCGTCGCTGATGGAGGCGTTGAACCGCCGCTCACCCACCTTCAGCACGAAAGCGCCCGGATCGTAGCGGAGTTCCTTTTCCGTGGTGTTGCGGATCGTGACACGGAAAACCAGCGTGTCCTGCACATCGAAGCGGAAGGCTTCTTCCAGCAGGATCTGCATGTGCCCATGATCCATGATGGGCGGCTTGGGCCGGTAATCCTTGAAGATGACTTGCTTGACTGTGAGCGGCTGACTTGCCTTCAGCACCGGATAGGCTTTGGCGGTGTCCAGTAGAGCCAGCAAGGCAACGGGTGTCACCGGCTGCTGCCGCTTGGCGGCCTCCAGTCGCGGGTCGGGTGGCGTCTGGAAAATGAGCGACAAGACCGGCGCGGCGCTGTCCTTCAATTCCAGCACATAGGTCTTGTTGTTCCAGCGGACGTTGACGTTGGTCGTGGCGTCCTTGATGAGACTGCGCACGGAGAAGAACGCCGTGCCTGGCTGGTGGGCCAGTTGGAACAAACCTTGCGTCTTGTCGTCGGTGGACACCAGCGCCGCGTCGATGGCGGCGATGGATGAGGGGAACGAAACCGTGGTGACACGGGCGACGGAAACCGGCACCGCATAAACGCGGTGCTCGTCGAGAGCCAGCGAGTGGATGGCTTTGGGCGGGTCTTCGGCGGCATTGACACCTGTTGACAGGGCAAGAAGGACGACGAGACCGTGATGAAGCAGTATGTTAGAGAGCGGGTTCATATTTGTAGTCGGAGACGGCGGTGGGAAACCGCCCGTTTTGCACTAGGTCGGGATTGCGGCGCATTTTCAGCGCGAGCTTGAACGGAACGACTTCGTTGAAGACCTTGCCTTCAAAGACGCCGGTGCGGAGCAACTGCCCCGTGACCTGGGTCAGCACGAAGTCCTGACGGGTTTCCAGAATGTCGATTTTGGCGACCTCCGGTTTTTGGTGCTGCCGCTTGGCTTTGAACTCGGGAGCTTCAGCCGAAAGCTGGCGCAGGGCTTTTTCATAAGCTCCCTTGAGGAGCAGTTGTTTCAGCAGTTCGGGATGATCGACACCCGAAGGGCTGCGTTCGAGAAGGGCCATGACGACCAACGTGCTTTGCTGCGCGTGGAACTCCTTGGCTTCCTGAAAGCTGAGAAGGGGCGAGACATGATAAGTGCCTGCCGGATCGAGGATGACGACGCGCTCGCGCTCCTTCAGTTGCCGGATGAGCAAGTGAGGCTGCACCAGCGCGACGGCGACCGCTAATCCCGCCACCGCGAACCAGAGCAAGGCCGTGCGGTCCTTGTCCACAAAGATGCGGGTCGGGGAAAAGCGGGGCTTCGCGGGCCGGTTCGTTTTGAGTGGGACGGACGTTTCGCGGAGGGATTCAGTGGATGATGATGTCATGATGGTTAGCTTTTGGATTTGCGGGATTTGCCGATGGCGGCGGCGGCCTTTTTGTCATTGGCCGGATCGGACGAGTCATAGGACGAGTTCGATTTCTTCCACCGCGCGGCATTGCCGGCGACTTCACCGATGCTGGAATAATTGGAGCCGGTCAGTGCCGATGACCCGAAGGCCAGCGCACCCGCTCCCGCCGCTCCTGCGAGGGCGAGCGGTGCGCCAGCACCCGTGGCAGCCATGGAGGCCCCCGTGGTGGCGGCGCTTTGTATTCCTGCTCTGGCGGCTCGCCAGCCACCGCTTAGGAAGGCGGCTCCCGCGTTGGCTCCTTCGGAAATCATCTTCTGGATCACGAGCGGAGCGGCAATGGTGCTGAAGACGATCCACAGACCTGCGGCGGCGACGGCAAGAAGGTTTTTGAGTTCCTCCAGTCCCGTCGCAGACACGAAGCTGTCCTGCGACATGATCTCCAGAAGCGTGTCCGTGACCATCGAGGCGAAGCCCCAGCCGAGCGGCCACATCAGGATGCCCACCGTGCCGAGCAGGAAACGCACTCCTACGGAGGACAGCGTTCTGACACTGAGGAAGCCGATGAAGATGGGCGCTGCGGCTATCGCAAACGCCAGCACCAGCTTGTAGATGATGTAGGCGATGAAGACGACCGTCTTGGCGAAGAACTGAAGTATCCACAGCATCGCGGCGATGAGCGCCTTGAATAACTGCTTCTCGGAGTTGAAGATGGTGTACCAGAAGCCGCCTTCGGCGTCATCTTCGGAGGAGGCCGTCATGGCCTTGTATTTCTCATAGACCGCGCCGGGGTCGGCTTCCAGGGTATCGTGAACCAGTGAATGCACCACGGTTTCGCCCGTCTTCAGCCACGTATTGAACTGCGACAACATCAGCACGATGATGATGGCGTGAACGATGGCCCGCAGATACATCGTGCCGGAGCGGTTGCCGTTGCTGACGCTGCTCCACAGTGAGAAGACGACGAGCACGAAGGCGATGGGAGCCAGAGTGTCGAACAGCAGCTCCGCCTTCTCATAGAGTCTGGTGTAGAACTCATTCATGGCTTTGGATCAGCGTTTTGTTTCGGGCAGCGTCATCAGCTTATCGAACTCCTGGGTGGTGATGCCCCATTCGGCGGCGTCCTTTTCGCGCTGGGCCTGCGCCTGCTTCTCCTCGTCGTTACGGTTGAGCGTGTCCTGCACCGTGACCTGGGAAGCCGCCTGCTGCACTTCAGCTTGTAGAGCGGCGAGTTCCGCCCGCTGGCTGGCCAGCACGCCTTGGAGCTTTTGCACTTGTGCGTCGGTGGTTGCCGCCTGCAACGAAGTGGTGGTGGAACTGATTTCGCGCTTGAGGGACTGGATGCGGCCCTGCGCCTGCTCGTGGACGGTTTGAAAGTTGTCCACGGTGTTTTCCAGTGCGCCGAACTTTCGATAGAGGGATTCGGCACGCGGGACTTCGACGCCGGAAATCGAGATGTTTTCGATGCTGCGGTAAAGTCCGTTGGCGTTGTTTTGCAGGGACTGCACGCCGGAGGCGGTTTCCTGAAGCTGCTCCAAAAGCTGGCCGATGGGCTGCTGCTGAAGCTGGCTGATGATGTTGTCCGCCCCGGTGATTTGCAGCAAGGCGGAGGGATCGCCAAAGGCTTCCACGTAGGCCGTGACCTGCTGCAACTGCGAGGTCAGCAGATTGATCTGCTCGACCTGCTTGGAAATCATTTCGACATACTTGGCGAGGTCGATGGCGTGCTGGGTGGCGCTTTGCGCAATGGCAATCGGATCTTCGACGACGACTTGGGCGTTCGTTTTATGAGGGGCGAGACCGATGACGGCCAGCCCGGCGATGAGGATGATTCGTTTCATGGTTTTGAAGTGAGTTCGAGTTTCGTGACGACGGGTTTCAGGGGCGCATGGATTGGCCCCGTTGTTGCTGTTGCAGCAGGCGCAGGCGTTCCTGCTCCTGCTGGCGGATGCGCTCCTGTTCGGCGCGAAGCTGTTCTTCACGCTCGCGGCGCATTTGCTCGGCATCGTTGATGCGGTCGAGGTTCGGTTCGTAGGGTTTGTAAGGTTCGATCATGGCTTTTAGTGGTCGATGCGCAGGGTTCGGGTGGAGCCGGGGTGAAACAGCGAGCCATCCGGCCCGCCTTCCGGCAGTGGAAAATCAAAGAGGCTGACATCACCCTCATAACCGGCATCGCTCTTTTGCTGATCGACGAGGAGCCAGTATTGTTGTTTCACGGCATCGCTCCGGCCTTTGTCGTAGCCTTCGGTGAAGGACTTCTTGGCCTTCTTCTCCTGGGCGAAGTTGAGTGTTTCCCCCAGCAGGAGACCGCCCCCGGCGCCCGCCGCGGTGATGAGCGGGTCGCCATCGCTGAGGTGGCTGGCAAGTCCCGCGCCTCCCGCCGCACCGAGTGCGTTGGTGACGAGACGGGACGTGCTGGAACACGAGCACAGCGCGAGGCCGGAGACGGATAGCAGAACAGGTAGATATGGGATTCTCATGGCAATGTTGGGTTGGCGGTTGTTTCGGCGGATTGACGTTCCGCCTCAGTGACGATGCCTTCGATGAGGTCGCCGTGGGCTTTGAGCTGCCGGGCGCGGCGCTCGAAGTGGTCGCCGCTGGTGCTGCTGCAATACAGCATCTCCGGGGAAGCGATGTTGTGGACGGTCCCGCAAAGCGGACGCGGAGTGTCGAGATGGAAGTAGGTGAACGCGGTGAACTTTCTGCCCGGCTGCTGGTCGGGCAGCGGATAACCCATGATGCGCTGCTGCGTGATCTCCGGCAGTTCGATGTCCTGCGCGATGTCTTCCAAGTCGGCTCGGTCGTTCTGCCGCAGCAGGATGAACTGGCGGCTATTGCCGAAAACCGTGGAGCGGATGCGGCTCTCTTTGAACCGGGCGTATTGCTGAACAATGCTGACAGTCCAGCAGTTGAACTTTCGCATCTGCGCGTAGCTCTCGCGGACAATTTTCTCTCCCTCGGGAATGTCGAGGAATCTCGCCACTTCCTCATATACAATGCGTTTCCGCTGCGAGCGCGGGAGCGTCACAAGGTGCTGCCGCGTGTGGTGCGTGATGAGGAATCCGGCGGCGGCTTTGAGTTCGGGCGCGGATTCGGGAATGCAGCCGAGTTCAAAGTGAACGATCCTCCCATGCAGGGACAGGTTGGTTTCGCCATCGAACAACGGGCCGTAGAGACCGTTGCGGCACCACGGCTGAAGCAACGTGGCGATCTGCCGCACGGCATCCTTCTCCGCGCCGTGCGCCTCCAGGTGCATCAGTTCCTGAAGCATTTGGTGCGTCGGATACTCGGACGGATGGAACGAGGCGAAGGCGAGGTTGCGCACCTCCCGGCTGCTGTCGGGTTCTTTCAGGTAGCGTAGGACTTCGCTTTCCGAAAAGCTCTCCAGATAGGATTTCGATTCGTCGCGGTGGGCTTCGGACCAGTCGCGGAAATCCGCGAAGGCTTCTAATGACGAAGTGCCGGGCGGCAGCTTGTCGCGCCGGTAAGCCATGAGCGCCACCGCGTGGCGGGCGATGGGAACCAGCTTTTGCGGGTGACTCTGGCACCATTCGTTGAAAGCGTCGTCATAGAGCTGATTGAGGTAACGGGCGATCTGCGCCTGTTGCAGCCGTTGCCGGTCTTCATCGGCGGGAAGCCCCACCATCCGGGCCACGAGTGCCGTGGCGGTGGAAAGGTGCAGCGGCGTCAACGGAAGCCCGGCGGTGTCCAGATAGTTCAGCGTGTGCGTGCCGTCGGGCTGGAGAATTATCGGCTCCGCGCCGGGTTCCACGGTCTTGGTGTAGATGCCGTAGGAAAGCCCTTCTTCGATCAACACCGTGTAATCAAAGTAGAGTTCCGTCTGTGAGAGCAGGTCGCACATCGTGACGGATTTCCCGGCCCCGCTCATCCCGAGAACCACGGCGTGCTGCGGTGTCTGCGATCCGCCCCCGCCAAGGAAGGTGCGCAGGCCGACAAGATTGTCGGCGTTCCCATCATAAAGCGCTTCGGCTCCGTCGAGATGTCCGGTGAATGTGGCGCTGATCGGCAGAAGGTCGGCCAGATAGGAATGCTCCGCGTAGAGATGGCGGCAGGTGTAACGTCCCCACAACCAGCCGGGCCACGTCTGGAAATACAGTTTTCGTGTGGTCGCGGGCAGCGTGCTTTCCACGTACTGAGCGCCGTTCATGGAGTTCACCGCGTTCTTGAGAGCGATGGCTTTGGCGGACACTCCGGCCTTGGTCTTGTCCCACACATGGATGACGAAAAGCGCCTGAAAGGGCAGCGTGTGCCCCTGCATGAGCGCGGCGATTTTGCGCTCCTTCTTCTGCATCGCCGTCAGCAGCGAAACCTTCTTTTCACTTGCGTAGTCTCCGGCAAGGCGGTCGTGGGCCTTTTCTTCGCGGGTGATTTCCGCGTGAACGGAAAGCGGTTCGACATTGACCGTGATGGCGTAGTCCAGCAGCCGCAAGTGGGTGAGCCGGTGAATGATGCCCGGAAAGGTTACGCGCGGCCAGCGGCTCATCACGAGAATGGAGTGGTAATGTCCATCCATCCAGAAACCGCCATCCGGCGAAGCGTGGCCTTCGCTGTGCCAGCAATTTTCCTGAATGGAAAGCTGCGGCTCAAAGGTGCTGAGCGGATCGAAGTCGAAACGATCCGCGAACGACGGATTGAGGAAACGCGCGTAGTGCCGGTAGTGGTCTTCATCGCTCATGGCGTGAAGCCTCGCGCCCTGTCCGCTGAAGATGTGGCGCAGAGTTTCCTCGACGTGGGCGAACTCCTGCTGAAGCTGATCCAGCAAGTGTTCGTAGTGCTGGGTCAATGCGGCGCGGGAGAGGCTGGACGAAGGCGAGTGGTCAATCCTGCGGCTGATCCACAGGACCAGTCGTTGACGGCGCAACTGCCGCTCGGTCATCGCCGTCCAGTAACGGGTGAAGCGTTCGTTGCGCACCCGGCGCGTCCAGACATTGGCCGCGTTCTGGGTTTCGTCGTGATAGCGCAGCAGTTCCTGCCGGTAGTCGGAATCGCAATACCACTGCACTTGCAGGCGTTGATGATCGTCCAGCGATGCCAGCAGCAGGCTGAGCTGGTCCTGAAAGCCGTTCAGTTCGGACGTGGCGGCGTTGGCGAGGTCGGGCGGTTCAAATACGAAACCTTTCGCAACGGCTCCTCCGTGTCGGAGGCTGCCATACACAATCAGGTCGCGGACAAAGTAACCGTTCGGCGCGGTTTCGGAGATGGAGTTAGTCTTGTTCATCGGCGGTAAGCGGGTGTTCGGGTTGAGCGGTGGGATCGGGGCTGAATCCCGCGCCATGCAGCCAGCCGTCCAGCAGGTCGCGGTCGTAACCGGGCGGCTTGCCCTGCCGCAGTCCGAAGACGTAGAGCAACGAAAGCGTCAGCGGCACGGCAGCGAGTGCCGCCGACGCTCCCAGGCTCCAACGCAGCGCACTGAAACAGAGCAGCAGCGTGATCACGGCGGCGAACACGCCGCCCGTGACATGCCAGAACAGATTGCCTTCCAGCCCCCAAGTGCGGCCCGACGAGTCGTCCGCACTGTTGGTTTCCGTCAGGCGCAGGTCTGATGTTTGGGTCTTCATTCAAAGGCCCCCACGTCCACGGTTGAACCATCGAGGCCGAAGGCGGTGAAGAGCGCCTTCACAATGACCGGCGCGCCCGCAATGATGAGGCCGCCGATGATGGAGAGTTTGCCCGCGTCCGTGTCACCACGGCGGATGGCGAATCCGCCGCCCACCACGCAGATGGTTCCGAAGATGAATCCGATGAGCATCACGATGCCCATTGCTTTGCTGGCCCCTTCTGCGAGTCCTCCGGCTTGGGCGAGAATCGGAGACGATTTGGAGAGTAGAGTTAGATATGTTGCTTTCATAGCGCCCCTGTTTTACCGCCGATCGCGCTAACCCCCGCTCTCGATCGGGAGCATGAATGGTCCCTGTTTGGTGGATGATGGGCTTCATCAAATCATGAAGCCTGATCCCATCACCGAAACTCGCCGTGAGCTGTTGCTGAACCTTGAAGCTCACCTGATTGAAAATATCCGTGGCCAGGACACGGCGCTTGTCCGCATGGCGTCCGTGTTGCGGCGCGGTGAGCTTGGCCTGTGTTCACCTCATCGTCCGAAGGGCAGCTTTTTGCTGCTCGGACCCACGGGAGTGGGAAAAACAGAATCCACCGTGGTCTTCACCCGTTACCTGATGGGCGATGACTGTCTGTTCCGCTTCGACATGTCGGAGTATCAGACGCAGGACAGCTTGAGCCTGCTGCTCGGAGCGGACAGTCAGGAACGCGGCAACCTTGGGCGGTGCGTGATCGGCGCGGAGAAAGGCACGCTGCTGTTCGATGAAATCGAGAAAGCCCATCCACGCATCATGGATGTGTTCCTGCAAATCCTCGACGCGGGCCGCGTGACGTTTGCGGACGGCTTCACGGCGGACTTGAGCAGCTTCTACATCGTCTTCACCTCGAACATCGCATCCAGCGAACTGCTGGACTGGCAGCACTCCAGTTTTGCGACGATGGAGCGCCATGTTCTGACCAGCGCACAGCAATGGCTGCGTCCTGAACTTTACGCCCGCATTACGGAAAAGCTCGTATTCGAGCGGCTGAGTTACGAAGTGCAAACGGACATCGCTCGTTTGATGCTGACACGACACCTGGCGATGCTGGAGGAGCGAGGCCACTGTCTGGTGGAGGAGCCGGATGTATTGCCGTTCCTCATCCGGCACGGCTTTCATCCGCGTCTTGGCGCTCGTCCCTTGCGTGACGCCATTGAGCGTCTTGTGGGGGATGCAGTGGCGGCCAGTTTGATGCACGCCGAAAGCGGAAGCGGTTTTCTGCTGGTGGAAGATGACCGCGTCCTGCGTGTGAGGGAGAAGAAGTATCCCTCCGTTGCAGTCCAGTCCCCATCAACTGCCTCCGGCCAGCCATGACAGCAAGCAAATCACTCCAAGCCGGGCTCCTTGTCGCGGCGAATTTCTCTCGCCAGATCCGGCGGAAACAGTTCGACAGGGTTAACTTCAAGAACAATGGCGAGCACCAGAAACTGCACGTCGGAAACCGGCTCCACGCCCTGTTCGATGTTGGATATATCCTCCCCGCTGCAATGCCAGCCGCGTTCTCCCACCTTGGCAGCAAGCTGCTCTCGCGACCATCCCCTGCCCATACGGAGTTCGCGAACCTTTGGGCCAATCAGGTTTTTCTCACTCATAGGCTACGAGTGGCGTACTCCGCCTTCCAAGGCGACGGTTCGTCTGAAAATGGGTGCATAAAGGCAAAATGTGCCCGCTTTCTCCCGCCCGGCCGGGAAAAAAGGCGATTTATCTTTCCATACAAATCTCAATTTCCAACCAACCGATGAGCGATTTCTCTGTGACCAATCCTGAATATGGTGAATTTCTTGCAAAACTTACCCACCGTGTCCAGTCGGCGCGAATGGCAGCCGGACGGGCCGTCAACCGTGAACTGGTAGCTCTCTATTGGGACATCGGACGTGACATTGTGGAGAAGCAGCGCACCCAAGGCTGGGGCAACGCGGTGGTGGAGAGGCTGGGGACGGACCTGCGGCGGGAGTTCCCCGGAGTGACCGGATTTTCCGCCGACAATCTTTGGCGGATGCGCCAGTTCTACTTAGAGGGGACGGGCACGGAATTTCTCGCCCTTTTCGATTCGTCTGCGGTGGGGTCGTTTCTGGAACAGCTTGTTCCAGAAAGTGAGGAGCGGCGGAAAAGCGGGATTCTGGAACAGGCTGTTCCAGAAAGGCAGGTGGCGGCCGTTCGGGAACTGATGGCGCTGGTTCCGTGGGGCCATCACGTCGAGCTGCTGAAGAAAGTGAAGACACCAGACGCGAGGCTGTTCTATCTGCGGGAAATTGCACGCTTCGGCTGGAGCCGCGCCGTGCTTCTGCACCAGATTAAGGCGAGCACATTCGAGCGCTCATTGCGGGAGAAGAAAACCCATAATTTTGAACTGGCCTTGCCGGACGACATGGCCGACCAGGCGGAGGAGATGCTGAAAAGCCGCTACAATCTGGAGTTTCTGGGGATGAAGCAGCGGATGAGGGAACGGGACTTGGAGCAACGGCTGATCGAGCGCGTGCAGCAGTTCATTCTGGAACTAGGTTACGGCTTTTGCTACATCGGGCGGCAGTATCGGCTGGCGCTTGGGGAAAAGGAATACTTTGTGGATCTCCTGTTTTACCACCGCTTTCTGAAAGCGCTGGTCGCGGTGGATTTGAAGGTCCGGGGTTTCGAGCCGGAGCACGCGGGCAAGATGGACTTCTATTTGAACGTGCTGAACGAGAAGGAACGCGCCTCGGACGACCGCCCTTCCATCGGCATCATCCTTTGCGCGGAGAAGAATGACGTGGAAGTCGAGTTCGCCCTGAAATCGAAGACGAATCCTATCGGAGTGGCGGAATACCGGCTGCAAGATAACCTCCCGGCGGAGTTCAAAGGGAAGCTGCCTACGGCGAAGCAGCTTGCGGACGTGGTGCGTGGGGCGCTGCCCGGAGACAAATGATGGCAGGGAGGATGCTGACGGAAACACGATGTCATAGCCGCTGCGTGACATACACGAAAACTCCCCGCAGCAGATAAAACAATGCGATGATGACAATCACCTTCAGGAGCTTCACGGCGACGATTTTCAGCCATCGCCGGTTCTTCTGACGGGTGGTGATACGGCCCGTGGCGTGGCAAACCGCACAATCGGTAAACCATTCTGATACAGGTTCACCGTCGCAGACCCGGCACGGGCCATCGGGTTCTTCATCGTCTCTCCAGCGGTTCATCCGCCCCGCACCGCCGCACGCCGAACATTGCCGTTCTTCCTGAAATGCAGACATGCGGCCACTGCCACCGCACCCCGGACAAGGTTCCATGACCGGGCGGGAAACGCGCCTGAAATGGAATCCCGTGCCCCGGCACGCGCTGCAAAAGGATTCGTTACGGATCGTTCCGCTTCCCTTGCACTCCGGACACTTGACACCGACGGATGCGGGAGGCGGCTTTGCCATTCTTTCCTCATGCGGCTTCATAAGCGTGGCTGAAACGAGGCGGATGCGTTCCCGATCAGGCGAGGCGGTTGCGAAACAACCATGCGGCGAGCGGCAGCGTGATGGCTCCCACAATCAGCAATGGAACGAAGTTCAAGGCCACATCGCTGAACCCGGCTCCTTCCAGATAGACGCGGCGCACCGTATCAATACCGAAGCGAAGCGGGTTGGCATAGGTGGCGATCTGCAAAATCGCGGGCATGTTGCGCACCGGCGTGAGCAGGCCGGAGAGCAGCATCAGGGGCATGATGAGCATGAAGGTGTAGAGCATGGCCTGCTGCATGTTCAACGCCACGGCTGAGATGGACAGACCGATGCCGACCGATGCCACGGTGAAGGTGAACAATCCGAGATAGAGCAGCCAGACGGAGCCGTTCATGGGGATTTGAAACCAGAACAGGATAATCAGAAAGATGATCGTGGACTGGAGCAGTCCGACCAAGATGGACGGCAGGGCTTTGCCGATGAGGATTTGCAGCGGGGTCAGCGGCGTCACCAGCAACTGGTCGAAGGTGCCTTGTTCCCGTTCGCGGGCCACCGAGAGCGCGGCCAGCATGAGCGTCTGCAACATGCTCAGCGAGGCGATCAGGCCGGGCATGAGGTTCCAGCGGGATTCGAGGTTGGGGTTGAACCAAGCGCGGCGCACGACGGCCACGGATGGGGCACCGCCGAGCGACTGGTTGTAGGCAGCGACGATGGACGAGACATAGGCCGACGCCAACCCGGCGGTGGAGGAGTTGCGTCCGTCGAGGATGACCTGCAAGGGAGCCTGCTGGCCGGAGGCCCGGAGGGTCTCGAAGTCGGAGGGAATGCCGATGACGAGGAGCGCATCGCCGCTGTCAATCGTCCCGGCGATCTGGTCGGACGAGGCGAGCGTCGCCACACGGTGAAAGACTCCGGTTCCGTCCAGCCGGGCCAGCAATTCCGTGGAGGCGGCTCCCTGGCTCTGATCGAGCAGGGCGTAGGGGACGTTGGTGAGGTCGTAGGTCGCGCCGTAGCCGTAGAGCAGCGCCTGCATGAGCGCGGGCGCGATGAGAAGCGAACGGCTCGACCTGTCTTTCAGGATGGTCAGCAGTTCCTTGCGGAACAGCGCCATGATTTTCGCGAGTGAGTCGAGGAAGTTTCTCATGGCCTTCATTCCAGTGTTTTGCGCAGCTTGCGGCAGGTGGCGGCAACGAGCACGAGCGCGTAGAGGGTGAGGATGGAGCCGCTTCGCAGGATGTCCGGCCAGAGGTCGCCCGCCATGAACAGGGTCTTGATGAGAGACATATAGTGTGTGGCGGGCAGCGCATGGCTGACGACCTGAATGACGACCGGCACGTTGCGCAGGTCGAAGATGAAGCCCGACAACATCATGGCGGGCATGAAGCTGGCGAGCAGCGCCGTCTGGCTGGCCACGAACTGGTTGCGCATCGCGCCGGAAATGAACAACCCGAGCGCGAGCGATACCATCAGGTAGAGGAGCGACGACCCGATGATGACGATGAGCGAACCGCGCATCGGCACCTGAAAGAGATACTTCGCCGCCAGCAGGCACATGACGAGGTCGATGGCGCCGATGACCACGTAGGGCGCGAGCTTCGCCAAGACCAACTCCAATGGCCGCACCGGGGTGACAAAGAGGGATTCGAGCGTGCCGCGTTCCCATTCGCGGGCGATCAGCATCGAGGTCAGGAACGCGCCGATCAGCGTCATCACCAGCACGATCAACCCCGGCACGAGATACCAGGTGCTTTCTCCTGCCTCGTTGAACCATGTGCGCTGCACGATGACGATGCCGGTGGCACCGGCGGCTTTGTTGCCCGTGCGGTCGGCTTGTTGCTGGGCCGGGGTGGAGAGTGCGCCGCTGACGTAGCCCTCGATGGTCGCGGCGGTGTTGGAGTCCACGCCGTTGAGCAGCAGTTGCACACGCCCGTTGCCAGCGGCCAGTTGGCGGGAGAAATCCCCCGGCACGCGCAGGATGGCGTCGGTTTTGCCCGCCCGTATCAGATGCTCGGCCTCGTCCATCGTCCTGACCCAGACTGGCGCGAGGTAAGGCGAGCCTTGAAGCCCGGCCACGGTCTGGCGGGCCGTGGGCGAACTGTCTTCCAGCACCACGGTGAGGCGGGCGTTCTTCACGTCGAAGGAAAGGCCGTAGCCGAACAACAGAATCAACGCAACGGGCAGCAGCAGGCCGACGACGAGATTGCTGCGGTCGCGCATCATCTGGCGGGTTTCCTTCCGCGTCAGGGCGACGAGCCGCGTGGTGAAGCCGGAGGCGTTCATGCGGCACCTCCTTTGCTTTCCCGCCGTGCGCGGCCTTGCTCGACGATGGCGATGAACGCGCTGTTCATGTCCATCGCGCTCGCTCCGCCCGCCTGCTCGCGGACCTGCTGCGGCGTGCCGAGCGCCAGCATCTTCCCGGCATCCTGAATGGCGATGCGGTCGCAATACTCGGCTTCCTCCATGAAGTGCGTGGTGACGATGATCGTCACGCCGCTTCGGGCCAAGGCGGTGATCGTCCGCCAGAAGGCCCGGCGGGCGAGTGGGTCGATGCCGCTCGTCGGTTCGTCGAGAAACAGGATGTCCGGCTCGTGCAGCAGGCCGGTGGCCATCGCGAGGCGTTGCTTGTAACCGGCGGGGAGAATCCCGCTCTGGGCCGACGGATCGAGGTCGAACTGCTCCAGCGAGGCCGCCACCCGCGCCTTGAGCGCCTTGCGCCGCAGGCCGTAGGCACCGCCGAAGAACTCCAGATTCTCGCGGACGCTCAGGTTTCCATAGAGCGCGAACTTTTGCGAGACGTAGCCGATGCGTCCCCGCGCCTCCGCGCGGGCGGTGCGCAGATTGCGGCCCGCCACTTCGAGATGGCCGCTGGTGGCGGGCAGCAGTCCGCACAACATGCGGAACGTAGTGGTCTTTCCCGCGCCGTTCGGGCCGAGCAAGCCGAAGATTTCGCCACGGGCCACCTCGAAGGAGGTGCTGGCCACCGCCGTGAAGTCCCCAAACTTCCGCACGAGGTCGCGCACGACGATCATCGGCGGGTCGTGCGCTCCCTTGGACTCGACCGGCGGAGTCTCATCGGCGGGCTTCGGCGCGGCCTTCACCTCCTTTTCCTCCTGCTGCCGCAGCATCATCATGAAGGCGTCTTCCAGTTCCTCCGGGCGCGGCGCGAAAGGCGCGTCATGGAGCAATTCGCGCAGCCGTGTTTCCTCCTCCCCGGCCCGGCGGATGAAGCGGACGCGGCCACCGCTCGGCACGGCGTCGATGATGAGTTCGGGCTTGTCGATCAGACGGGCCTGCAACTCCCGCGCGGGCATTCCCACGGGCGGCTTGGCGGTGAAGGTGACTCCATGCGCCCGTTGCCGCAGCTTTGCGGGAGCGCCGTCTGCCAGCATCCGGCCCTTGTTGAAGACGAAGACCTGCCCGCAACGCTCGGCTTCGTCCATGTAGGCCGTGCTGACGATGACACTCAGGTTTTCCTCATCGACGAGCTGCTGCACGATCTTCCACAAATCGCGACGTGACAGCGGATCGACGCCGACGCTCGGCTCGTCGAGAATCAGCAGGTCGGGCGAGCGGACCAGCGTGCAGGCGAGTCCGAGCTTCTGCTTCATGCCGCCGGAAAGTTTGCCCGCCGGGCGCTCGGTGAACCGCGCCATGTCGGTCATTTCCAACATGCGGGCGAACCGTTCGCGCCGCTCGGCCTGCGGCACCCCGTGCAGGTCGGCATAGAGGGTGAGGTTTTCCTGCACGCTCAGGTCTTCATAGAGGCCGAAACGCTGCGGCATGTAGCTGATGCGGTCCTGCACCGCCTGCGGATCGTCCGCGATGTCGATGCCGAGCACCCGCAACGAACCGGCATCCGGCTTGAGCAATCCGGCCATCAGGCGCATCAGCGTCGTCTTGCCCGCTCCGTCCGGGCCGACCAGCGCGGTCAGTTCTCCGGCTCGCACGGTCATCGACACCTCGTCGATGGCGGCGAACCTGTTTCCATCAGGCCCCGTGAAAGTCTTGCGCAGGCTCCGGGCGACGACTGTGGCGGCGGCATCGTTCACGGGGCGGGCTTGATCGGGAGATGGACGGTGACGGGTTGCCCGAGGCGGAGGGTGTCGGCGTCGTCCTCGACGATCACGCGGACCTCATAGACAAGACTGGTGCGCAGTTCCTCCGTCTGCACCGCCTTCGGCGTGAACTCCGCGACCGACGAAATATAACCCACCGTGCCCCTGACCGGCTGGTGCGGATGGCTGTCCGTGAAAACCTGGGCTTCCATGCCGGGCCTGATCTTGCCGAGGTCCGGCTCGCCGACATAGACACGCATCCACTTCGGGCGGGTGAGGGCCAGCGCGAAAACGGCCTGCTGCGGCGTGGCCATGTCGCCCGGCTCGCGCAGACGCGAGCGCACCACCGCATCGGTGGGAGCGCGGAGCGTTCCCAATTCGATCTGATGCCGGAGCAGGGCCAGTTGCGCTTGCGAGGCCACGAGTTGCGCCTCCGCCGCGGCGACCTCCTCGGCGCGGGGGCCTAGCTCGGCAAGGCGCAGCGTCGCACGCAGTTCTTCGACCTTGGCTCCCGCCACCTCCGCGCTGTTTCTCGCCTCATCGACATCCTGCACGCTCACCGCCCGGCTTTCCTGAAGCCGGGTTTTCCGCGAGAGTTCCTGTTCCGCCCGCCGGGCGTCCGACTCCGCCGATGCGAGCTTGGCGCGGGCTTCGGCGATTTCCTCCGGACGCGAACCGTTGCGAAGCCGCAGGAGCGTCTGCCGCTGTGCTTCCACTTCGGCCTCCGCCTGCCCGGCCTGAAGCTCCAGCGTCCGCGTATCCAGAACGCCGATCACATCACCGGCCTTGATCCGGTCTCCCTCCTCCGCGCGAAGCTCGGCTATCCGCCCGCTGCCATCGAAGGCCAGCGAAATCTGCCGGATGTCCACATTGCCATACAGGAGCAGTTCGTCCTTGGCATCGCGGGCGTCGCGCCCGCTCCACCAGAACCACCCGGCACCGATGGAGACAAGAAGCAGCAGGACAGCGATGAGAGCTTTTTTCATTCTGATGGAACTTGGAAAGGAGCGGAGGGGTTGATGCCCTCCCGGAGTCCAAAATTAAATTTACTTTAGACTAAACCGATCTTAGGGTCAACCCGAAAGTGCCGCGGAAACTACCCTGTATTCACTCGCATGAACAAAACGCCTCGCGCTCTCCGGACAGACGGAGAAGCCACCTACAACCGCATTTTAGAAACGGCGGGCAAACTCTTTGCCACGTCAGGTTTCGCCGAGACAAGCAGCAAAGCCATCGCCGCCAAAGCCGAGGTGGACCTCGCCTCGATCAACTACCACTTTGGCAGCCGGAGCGGCCTATATCAAGCGGTGCTGGCGGAAGCCCATCGCCGCCTCATTAGCATAGAGGTCTTGCAGGAACTCACCGCCGCCAATCTGCCCGCCCGCGACAAGCTGAAAAAAGTGATCGAAGGCATGGTGGAAGCCGCTGCCGGGCAGAAAGGCTGGCACACCAGAGTTCTCGGGCGGGAACTGCTGTCACCTTCCTCCCACCTTCAGGTTCTCCAGCAAAACGAAGTCTTCCCCAAGTTTCGGCTGATCTTGGGCATCATCAGCGAAATCACCTCGATTCCGCCGGACGATCCCGCGCTGTTCCGTTGTGCGATCAGCGTCGCGGCACCCTGCGCAATGATGCTGGTCGTTGGACGCAACGTGCCTGCTGTCGCCGAAGCGGTTTCCAGCACACCGCGCGAGGCGCTGGCGGCGCATCTCTATCATTTCGCCATCGGCGGTCTGAAAGCAATCGGACAAGAGCATAAGAAGCATAGACAATGACTCAAGCGGTCAGCGAAACGGTCCCCCCGAGCGGCATCACCGTTGGCATCTGCCCAATGCCATGCTGCGTCATGAGCACAATGGCCTGATTCAACCCAATACGATCATGAGAAATCTGAATCTCATCGGCCCACAAGTCAGAAGATTGCGAATGCTGAGGGGATGGACTCAGCATGATGCGGCGGTCAAACTGCAAATGGCCGGTTGGAACATATCGCGCGGGGCACTGGCAAAAATCGAATCGAGGAGGATAAAGGTAGGCGATACCCATTTGTTTTTCCTGGCCAAAGCCTTCGAGGTTCCAGTTCAAGAGCTGTTCCCGTTGGTTGATCCACAAGATCCAAACCTCCACGAAACACTCTGCAAGCTGATGCTCAAAAGCTATTGAAGTTTCAGAAGATACCTTTCGAGAACCACGGCGACACGCTCCCGTCCGGCTCAATCGGCGGCAGCAGGGTCTTCTTGAAACCGCGCTCGCAATGCACGAGCACGGCGGTGTGCTTGGGAAGGCTGCGGAGGATGTGCGGCTTGATCTTGTGTTCCTCCAGTTCTGAATAATTGCTGCTTTGCCGCCCCCCTGAATATCCCCACGACTTCTTGATGACCTTCTTCTTGCCAAGGAAATCCGCGCTTTCGTTGGCTCCTTCCTCGTCCGCCGCACGGAAGATCATGCGGTTGCGCAAGTTCAGCGTGAGCACGCGGGCCTTTTCCCGGCCCAGCGGCGGAATGAATGAACTGGAGGATTGCGCGGCAGCCACGACCGTGGCGCGGGCCTCGCGGATTACATCGACAGAATTATAGTCCGACATGCCGTCTTCCGCTGCCGTCATGAAGCGCTGCGCTTCGTCCGCCCATAGGACAAGCAGGTTGTCTTCCTGCCGTTCGTGCTTCGGCTTGTCGAAGCGGCGCAGGACGTGCGTGTAGAACAGCATCTTGAGGAAGGTGTTCACGTAACGGCGTTCGGTCTGATATTTCTGCGGCATGGCAATGCAGATGATCTTGCCCCGGTCGATGTCCGAGAAATCAAAGCTGTTCTCGGTCGGGCAAAATACCTGGGCAATGTCCGGCGTGAGGAAGTATTGCAGGTAGTTGGCAATGGTCTCTTTGACGCCACCGATCTGTTCGGGCGGCTGACTGAGGAAGCGGCTTGTGAAGTGCTCGCCCAACAAGCGACGGCGTTCGGTCGGCTCCGCCGTGGCGAGGTCGTCCAGCGCCTCCTCCATGTCCGATTGGTTGAGCAAGAAATGATAGACGTTCTCCAGCGTCACGTCCGCGCCGATCTCATAAAGGAGTTCCAGCCCGGCGGCGATATGCGTGTGCGCCTGACTTTTGAAAAACCCTTTGTCGCCCTGTTGTCCCAAGCTGCTGGCGGTGTCCACGACGAACTTGGCATACGTGCCGAAGGGAATGCTCCGGTCGGTGGTCAGGTTGAACGTATGTGTGGGCGTCCAGTCGGCATGGGCGCTGTCCGGCCTGACTTGCAGCAGGATCAGGTCATTCTCACGGTTGAAATGCCGGGCCATTGCCGAGAGCGTTTCCCAATACAAACCTTTGTCATCAATGCACAGGCCGCCCCATCCGGGGCAGTTCTTGAAGACTTGATAGAGCAGGGGCGTGATGCCCGAACGTGTCTTGCCGGAGCCGGTATCGCCAGTGATGAGCCAGCCACGGCAAAAGTCTTCCATGCGCCATGTCATGCCGTTGATCTTCGCCACGACGGGCGAGCGCCATACGGACGGACTGCCGGGCAGGACGATGAGGCACAGCGCGAAGGCCGCGCCGACGCTGAGGGCGATGGCCGGCCACGGCTCGGGCAGGCTGGTGAATCCATACCAGCCTGCGGCGGCGGCCAAGGCCGCGAGAAACGGGCGGAGGATTACCATACGAAGCGGCCAAGCAGCAGCCCGGAGGTGAAGGTGGCGAGAGCGGTCATAAGAAGGGACAGAACACTGACGCGGCGTAGCTGGCGTTGCGTCTGCGCCGTCTGGCGCAGCTCGTGCATCAGTTCGGCGGCGTGCTTGGAGAAGGTCTTGCTGCGGGCGTCCAGCAATTCCAGCGTCGAGCGGAACTCCTCGAAACGAAGCGGAGGACTGTCCGGTGTGCGGGCACGGAGTGCGGTCACATACAAATCGAACAACTCCACGCAGGCGATAGCCGGGTCATCGTCGCCAATGCCGTGCTTCTGCTGCCAGCGGGCGATGGCAGCCCGCAGGTCCATATCCGTTGCCTCGTCACTCATGGGGCGTGGAGGTTTGGGCATCGGACAACAAAGCCCCGGTGTGCGTGTCCACTTGGGCGTAGAATGCCTTCTGCCAGTTCTTCAACCGCTGGCGGTCCACCACGTTGAATGACGAGTGGGCTTGTGCCTGAGTGGCGGTCAGGTTGTGCTGATTGATCGCCGCGACCAGCCAGTCATACATGCGGGGAATGACCAGCTCCCCGGCGTTCAATTCGTCCACCAGTCGCCCGCGTGTCCGGCTCTTTTCATAAAGGGCGAAGTGTTCGCTGTGGGCCTGATTCTTGACGATGACATAGCGGCAACGCTCGGCCAGCGCGTCGGCAATGAGTTTGATTTGCGTCACGCTGTCCGCCTCGTGGTTAACCGGCATGACGATGGTCAGGCGGGCATCCAGACTGTCCAGCAACTCAAAGGCGGACACTTCCGCGAAGTAGTCCAGCACGAGATCGGTGGACGCCGCTCTGCCGTCCACCACGACCAGCGGGGCATCCTCCAGTGCGGCAAACAGACTGTCCAGCCCGCGCGGGTCGTTCAAATCGGCAAATGCTGCCTCGGGGTGGTATCGCTTCAGGGTCGAGTTCTCGTTGTCCGTGTCCACGGCGCGATGGTCGTGCTTCCGGTCTTTGAGATACTGAACGAAGTTTACGGCGAAGAACGATTTTCCGACGCCTCCCTTGCCGTTGAGGATGAGAACAAGTCGTTTCTTCATGGCCATGCGGTGGTGAAGTCTCCGGTGCGGTGTCAGATGTTTGACGGATCAGCGATGCGCGGGCCTTTGCCGCGTGGCGGTGGCGGAGTGTCCGCCTCCTTGGACGGCGGGGCCGGGGGCGGACTGTCCGGCTCGGTGGGAGCGGGATGAGCGGGCGGCGTGCTTTCGTCCGGCTGACCGGACGCGGCCCGGTTGGCGGGGCGGCGCTTGTCCTTTTGCGGTGGCGGTTCTTCGACGTGCTCGCGGCAGAAGCGGGACAGCGTGTCGAGCGACACTTCGATGTCCACGTTGCGCAGAATCTGCGCGATGGTCCGGTAGGATGCGCCCTTGCGCCGCAGCGTCGCCAGACTTTCACGGATGGGCATGAGCACCGTATGGCTTTGCGGCGGCGGTGCGGTGTAGGAGTCGGCGGCTGCCGCGATGAGTTTCTGGCGTTCGCCCGTTGTCGGTTCGTTGTTCATGGCTTATCTGATCGGTGGTTGGTGCTTCAATTTGTTCGTGGCGCCAGCCAGGGGACAGGCTTCCCCTTTTGAAACGCGATGCCTCGCATGATGGCATCGCGTCCACGGATTCAGATTCCCGATTGGGAGCAGCCCTCCACGAATGTGGGAATTTACTGCGGGCATTCCTGCTCTTCGGAATAGCGCCGGAAAGATTTCTGCGATGAAACTTTGTCGCGTCCCGGTGTGACGGCGGCGGCGAATGGCGTGCTTTTCGTGGTGCGGTTCCCGTCAGTATTGGCCATCGAGCATTGCTCCCGATCCGGGCCACGAAAGGCGAATCCGTGCCGCATACTCACGGCATGATGACTCTCAAACATCACAATGATCCTGCCGCCGCTTTGGCGTATGTCGGGAAACGGTTGTCCGGGAGGAATGACGGCAACGGTGTGACGGGAGAAGCGGTTTGGTTCGGTGACGGTGCCGAGCGGCTGGACCTGCGTGGAGCCGTAAAAATGGAGGCGGTAAAAACGCTGTGCGGAAACCGGCATCCGGGGGAGGGCTGGACGTTGGTCCCGCCCGATTGGAAGACGGATGCCGTGCCGGTGTTGACGGAACTCGTCGTCTCGTCCGTGCGTCTCCCCGCCGTTGATCTCGATGAAGACCGCTGGTTCACTGAACGGCATCGGGAAGCCGTGGGGGTGATCGCGGAATTGCTGGAGGCATACGCGGGCGCGGACCTCGGGTCCGCGGGATTCCTGAGAGCCACCGGCAACGTGGTCGGGATGCGCTTTGACCGCTGCTGCATCCGCATGGGTGCGGGGCGTCTCTCCACGCATTTCGTTCTGTTCAACCTCACCTTTGACAAGGCGGAGAATGGATGGAGCGGGCTGGACACTTCGGAAATGGAACTGGCGCTTTCCGACATGGTCGATGAATACGCCTACGTGATGCGCCACCATCGCGGCCTGCTGGCGGTGCTGGAAGCGCTCGCTTCCGGTGGTGCCGTATGTCTCGGATCACCGGCGCACCCATCTCCGCTTGGCCTTAACTGATAGCGACCGTGCTTACCTTCACGCCTCAAAGCAACCTGCGCAATGCGCGCGAGTATTTCGAGAATCATCTGGCCGTGGGCGATTACTACAGCAAGGAGCAGTTGGTGCCCGGCGAGTGGATGGGCGCGGGTGCGCAGCGGCTGGGCTTGGTCGGTATCGTGGGCAAGGATGAGTTTGTCGCGCTGTGCGAAAACCTCCACCCCGTCACCGGCGACCAACTGACGCCGTTGCACAAAACCACGCGGAAGGAAGTCGATACCGACGGCAAGGTGAAGGAAACGGCGAACCGCCGCCTGTTCTATGATGTCACTATCTCGCCCCCGAAGTCCGTTTCCATTGCTGCGCTGGTGAAGGGTGACGAACGTATCATTGAATCCCATGACCGCGCCGTGCGCGTGGCCATGCGTGAACTGGAATGCTTCGCCGCCACCCGCGTGCGCCGGGGCGGTCGCAATGACGATCGGGACACCGGCGAACTCGTCACCGCCATTTTCCGGCATGACACCTCGCGGGCGGTCGATCCGCAGTTGCACAGTCACTGCATCGTCTTCAATGCCACCTATGATGAAGTGGAGGGCCGTTGGAAGGCATTGCAGGCGGAGGAAATGCACAAAGCCCGCAAATACGTGGAGAATGTTTATTACCATGAGCTGGCCCGCGATTTGAGGAGCTTCGGCTACGGGATCGTCAACAAGGCGCGGGGCGATTTTGAACTGGAGGGCGTGCCGCGTTCGCTGATCTGGACCTTCTCCAAACGGGACCGGCAGATTGACGAACAAACCCGCGAACTGCTGGCCAAAGCGCCGGAACTGGCCGGTGGCAATGTCGCGGAAGTGCGGGCGCATCTGGCCCACAAGCTGCGGCCCCAAAAAGCCGAACCGCTGAGTCCCGCCGAACTGCAAGCCTCATGGCAGGAACAGATGAGCGAGGAGGAAAAGCAAAGTCTGGAGGCGTTGGGCACGGTGCGGGAGAACGGGCCGGAAGCTGCCAAAAAAGCTCCGGTCATCACGGAGAGCGACGCTTTGCGCTGGGCGGAGGAACATGTCTTTGACCGCCACACGACGGTCGTGGAGCGGCAGCTATGGGCCTATGCGCTGGAACGGGGTCGGGGTGAATCCTTCACGTTGGAAGACCTGCACGCCGCCACTACCAGCGCGCCTTACATTCACGATCCGCTCGACCCGGAGGAGTTCAGCATCCAGCCCGTGCTGGAACGGGAAAACGCCATTATCCAGTTGGCACAAGAGAGTTCCAATGCCTGTGTCTCGTCCCTTGTGCCGGACTGGCCGGGCGATGAGCAGCTAGACGCCGCCCAGGCGGAGGCCGCACGCCGCATCCTGAGCGTGCGTGATTCCATCGTGCTGTTTCGCGGACGGGCGGGCACGGGAAAGAGCTTCACCTTGCGGGCCGTGTATGACGCCTTGCAGGCGGAGGGCCATGCCGTGCAAGTGCTCGCCCCGCAGCGGCAGCAGGTGGAGGGGTTGACGCAGGACGGCATGGCTGGGGCGGAAACCATCAGCGCGTTCCTGACGCGCCGCCGCATGGAGCCGGGTGCGGTCGTTATCGTGGATGAGGCCGGGCAGATTGGAGCCAAGGACATGCTCGCGCTGCTCACCTTCGTAAAGGAGCGCGGCGGGCGCGTCATTCTCTCGGGCGATACGGGGCAACATGGCCCCGTGCAAGCGTCGGACGCCTTGCGGGCGATGGAGAAATACGGGCATCTTCACATTGCAGAACTGAATGAAATCCGCCGCCAAGACCCCGCGCGAGGCCGCAACAAGGCGGAGCGTCAATGGATCGCCACCTACAAGCAGGCGGTGCAGGATGCTTCGGAGGGCAGGCTTGCCCGCTCCTTTGACCTTCTCGACGAAGCCGGGGCTGTCGTCGGATGCACCCTCGCGGACAAGCAGCAGAAGCTGGCGGAGCACTATCTGGAACTGGTGCGGAAAGGCCGCAGCGCCTTGGTCGTGTCTCCAACCTGGGGAGAGATTCACCGCGTGAATGACGCTGTGCGGCAGAGGATGCAGGCTGCCGGATTGATCGGCAAAAAAGAATGGGCCGTCTCGGCCTTGCAGGCGGATGACCTGACCGACGCGCAAAAGGGCGATGCCCGTTATTACCACGACGGGCGCGTCATCGTCTTCAATCAAACCTGCCGGGGCATTCCCAAGGGTGCTATTGGCAGCCTCGTGGCTGTCACCGCTGAATCCATCGTGGTGGAAGCAACCGGGCGTGTCCGAGCAGTTCCGCTCTCGCAAGCCGGTCATCTCACCGTCTGCAAAAAGCAGGGAATGAAGCTGTCGAAAGGAGACCGCCTGCAACTGAAAGCAAATGCGCAAACCGCGCAAGGCAAGCGCTTCATCAACGGGGAACTCGTCACAGTGAAGCGGGTGGAGAAGAACGGCAAAATTCACCTCGATGACGGCCGCGTGCTGCCACCCGAGTATCGAGAGTTTGTGCGCGGCTACGCCGTGACTTCCTACGCTTCACAGGGCAAGACAGTGGACCATGTGCTGTTTTCAGACTCCAGCATCAAGGCGGCGACCAATGCGGAACAATGGTATGTGACCATTTCACGCGGTCGGCTGGGCGTGCGGATCTTCACCACCGACAAGGCGAGACTGCGCGAGAACGTCACCCGTTCGGGGCAGGAAAGGCTGGCGGTGGAGGTCGCCGCCAAGCAGGTGCCGCAGGTGCGCATGGGCAATCGCGTCCTGCCTTGCAATCACCCCGATGTCATCAAGTGGAACCAGAAAGGCCATGAGACGGCCAAAAAGTGGCGGCTCCGCCATCGTGAACTCCAAAACCAGAACCAAAATCATGATCCGGTCAGAACAATCCAGACAGTCGAATAAAGAGGGCGAATCCGAAACCTGCTGGACCCGCGAAGAAAGCCCCTGCGTCCGGCTGGAACTTGTCGACGGCTCCTGGCCCATTCTTCCCTATGCGCAAATGCAATCCGCGTGGTTCCGTCCTGAGTCTCCCACCGAAACGCTGGAACTGCGGTTTCCTCCCTATCAGGTGCGAATTGCCGGGGGGAATCTGCGCAAGCTCGCCGTCGCCTTCCAGAAGCAGGCCGTGGAGTCCGTGCGGATCTCCACGAAAAGCGAACGTATGAGCCAAGGCGACGGGCCAACGTGGATCGCTTCGATTGAGGTGGAGGAAGACAAGCAAGATGCGGGCGCGGATGAGTCCGCGCCTTAGTGAATCTCAGCTTGGGTATTTTAGACCATTGACTGAAGACAAGGGTCTTGAATTCCTCCGTGCATTTGTGTATTTACTACCCCGCGTTGTTGAGCTTTCTCAACGCCTAAAACACTGTCGCGCTATCCCGTCTCCTTCCCGATGAACATCACCATCAAAAACTGCAATAGCATTGACTCCGCAGATATTTCAATCGAGCAAGGAAAACTCAATGTCCGCTATGGCGTTAATGGGACAGGGAAAAGCACGATCGCGAAATGCCTGACCCTCGCCGCGAAGAGTGAAGACATCGGTGTGCTCTGCCCATTCAAGCATAAAGCCTCGACCGAGGTGGCAACAAAGCCTTCCATCCAGGGCGCAGAGTCCTTTTCGTCAGTTCTCGTCTTCAACGAGGATTATGTTAGGCAATTCGTCTTCCAAGCGGACGAGGTAATTGCCAACAGTTTCAATATTTTCGTTAGAACTCCCGAGTATGAGGCTCATCTGGCGGCCATCGAGACGCACATCAAGGGGATCAAAGATAGCTTCAAGGACTCAGTGGATCTCAGCAAACTCATCACCGATCTTCAAACACTTAGCGGAGCTTTCGGTAAAAGCAAAGACGGATGGGCTGCATCGGGAGCTTGGGCGAGAGGCCCCGGAATGGGTAATCGTGTCGTCCATATTCCAGAAGGCTTGGAGGACTACAAGCTCTTCATTCAGTCTGATGACAATGTGAAGTGGCTCAAATGGCAGATGGAGGGAACCACGTATTCCTCGAAGTCAGATAACTGTCCATTCTGCACATCTTCAATCGAATCCAAAAAGGCGACGATTCAGAAGGTGCGCGAGAATTATGATGCCAAAGCCGTCGAGCATATCAACAACGTCAGCCATGTGGTGGGAGAGCTGGGAAGCTATTTCACGGACGATACACGCCAGAAAATCTCCACCCTCACCAAAAGTGCGGGCCAAATCTCCCAAGAGGAGAAAGCGTATCTGGTCGATCTCAGGAGGCAAATTGATCTTTTGCTAGAAAAATGTCAGAAGCTGAGATTTCTGAGCTTCTCGTCGTTGAAAGACGCTGGAAAACTTTCAACGCTCCTTGAGGACTTGCGGATCAAACTCGAATTTTTCACCTCACTAAATTCTGACTCCACTCGGGCGGTGATTGATCCGATCAATGCGAAGATCGACGAGGTCCTCGTGGACATTGGGTCATTGCAAGGGGAAGTGGGAAAACAGAAGAGCGCCATCGCCAAAACCATCAAGATCAACAAAGAACACATCGATCTGTTCCTTCGTTCGGCAGGCTACAAATACACCGTAGATATTGAACCGGCTGGCGAAGAGTATCGGCTCAAACTTTTCCACATCGACGCACCGGATGCTCAAGCCGACGGATCGGCACATTTGAGTTTCGGGGAACGCAACGCCCTTTCACTTGTGCTGTTTATGTTTGATTGCTTGGCACAGAACCCCAACCTGGTCATTCTAGACGATCCGATTTCGTCTTTCGACCGCAGTAAGAAGTTCGCGGTTGTGGAGATGCTCTTTAGAGGAGCGAGATCCCTCCGAGGCAAAACGGTTTTGATGTTGACGCACGATCTGGAGCCTGTGATCGACATGGGGCACACACTTGCAGGAAAATTCATGCAGACTGTGACCATTGCCTTCTTGGAGAACCAGAAGGGACAGATCACTGAAACCGAAATCAAGAAGGATGACATCATGACATATGGTGAAGTCTGTAAGACGAATATTGCGGGGGCAGCCGACGATGTGCACAAGGTCATTTACCTGCGTCGATTCTTGGAAATCACCGAACCTGCTGGGATGCCCTACCAACTGCTTTCGAGCCTAATCCACAAAAGAGTCAGCCCCGATAAAAGAATTGGTGGTGTGACGACAGCGCTAACATCAGGCGAGATTGCAGCGGCCACCGCCGAGGTATCAGTGCATATTCCCGGTTTCAACTACAGCGCTCTTCAAGCGCGATTCGCAGACGATGCGCAAATGATTGCCGCCTACAAGGCGGCAAACAAGAACTACGAAAAATTGCAGATTTTCCGCGTGCTTAAGGATGGGGATCTTCCAGATGACGAGGTTCTGGCTAAATTCATCAATGAGGTATTTCACATCGAGAATGACTTTATAATGCAGGTGAACCCACTGAAATACGAACTTATACCTCACTACGTGATCGAGGAATGCGACAGAGTCCTCGGTGTCTGAAAGTGAATCGAGGTTTCTCGCTGGTAGTCGTGACAGTTGTCGCCTCTACCAGCTCCTTCAACCGCAACTGGCTTTAAGACGCTGCTCGGCAGCAACGGCCAGTTGCCGCAGCGTCTCCGCGCTGGCGGGTGTCGGCGGATAGATCACGGGCAAGCCCTCCGGCGTGGCGGTTTCTTCCCGGTCGAAGCGGGCGAACTCGCCGGAGACGCGCAGGATTTCGCCAAGCAACGGCTCAACCTCCGGGCCATATTTGAGACGGGCGTGAATCGCCGTGCCCACGGCTTGGGCGAGGTTGGCATCCAATCCTGAACAGGCATCGCCAAGGTTCACAAGATGGCTGCACGAATAGAGACTCCATAGGATGTGGCGGACGCGAGTTCCTTGGCCGGTGCTCCAGTGGTGCGTAAGGGTTTCAGTGAGAAGCGGCGTTACTTCGGCCAGTTTCCGTGCGGCTTGTTCCTGCCGCACGTTTCTGAAGGCACGGCCTGATTGCCCGTGAGTGGATTCGGCTTCAATGGTTCCAATGTCTGACAGATTCATGGCGTATGCGATGGCGGGGCATGGAAACCCCGGACGCATTGGCGGCCACGAGATACAGGTTTCCGTGCGTTTAGCAGGCGGGCACGCCAGTCGGTGCGCGGAAATCCTCGGTTGGAATCCAGAGCGGGATTCAGGGATGGCGCTTCAACATCGGGAAGCGCGGGTTGTTGGCGGCAGCATACGACGCAGGCCGCCTCATGGCAAGATGGCCGTTCCACTTTGCTCCCAATCGAGTGCAATCCGCTTCCTGTCGGAAACCAAACTCCCATGAGTGCTTGCCCATGTCCGCTTTCGCGCCGGTTAGGCACACCCCGGAATCGGGCGCGCGAGGCTCATAAGAAAGAGATTTATTTAGCCTTGGATACCAAGAGAACGATTGCGAACTTTGGTTTTTTGGAGTATGATTTCTCACAGAAACACATCCGGCCATGAAGAAACGATCCGCCTCTAAATCCGCCCTCTCCACGGTCTCCGCCGCGCCCCTCGTGCGCTGCGCGATTTACACCCGCGTTTCCACCGATGACCAGGCACGCGGGGAATACAACTCACTCGAAAGCCAGCGCGACATCTGCGAGCACGCCATTGCAGTTCACCTCCATGAGGGCTGGAAAACAACCCTGTATCTGGATGATCCCGGATTCTCGGGAAAGAACCTTGAACGGCCCGGAATGCAGGCGCTCATTCAGGAGGTGAAGGCCGGGCAGGTGGACGTGGTGGTGGCCTACAAGCTGGACCGTATCACCCGCTATCTGCCGGACTTCTACGAGTTCTGGAAAATTCTCAACGAGCACAAGGTCAACTTCGTTTCCGCCACACAGGCTTTCGACACCAGCACCCCGATGGGAATGCTCATGCTCAACATGCTGCTCTCCTTCGGCCAGTTCGAGCGGGAGATGATCGCGGAGCGCGTCTCCCACAAGATCGCGGAACGCGCCAAGAAAGGCTTGTGGAACGGCGGCTGGGCACCCTTGGGCTATGCCCATGATCCTGTCACCAAGCAGATTCACCCCGATCCTGTAGAGGCTCCCATCGCCAAGCGTGTTTTTGAGCTATCCAAGGAGCTACGCAGCGCGGCGAAAGTGGCCGGCGCATTGAACGCGGAAGCGCTGCGCACCCCTGAACGGACGGTGAAGAGTCGCCGGGGTAATGAGATGATCGTGGGCGGCAAGCGATTCATCCCGAACAAAATCAAGGTTATCGTCACGAATCCGCTGTATAAGGGCATCGTTCACCACAACGGGGAGGACTATCCCGGCGAGCATGAGGCGCTGGTGAATGAAAAGCTCTGGCAGGAGGCCAATGACGCGCTGAGCGGCAAAGGGACAAAACGAAAGCAGGGGGTGCTGGACCGCAATACCCATCAGTCTCTGCTCAAGGGCATCATCCGTTGCGCCGAATGCGGCCACCGCCTGACGCCCAAGCCAGGCGGCAAAAAGGACCGCGACGGCAATCCCTACCTCTATTACACCTGCAACAATGTCAGCAAGGACGGCAAGGCCGCGACGTGCTCCCTGCGCAATGTTCCCGCGCGGGCCATTGATGACTTCGTGATTCAGATATTGGGCGAGATTGGCCGTCGGCCTGAAATCATCAAGGCGGCGGTCGCCTCCTCGAATGAAGAAAAGAGCAAGTCCATACGTCCGCTGAAATCGAAGCTCGCGCAGCTTCAACGTCAGCACACCGACATGGGCGAGGAACTCCAGCGCTACCTCGCGATGGTTCGCAAAACCGACTCGGCGCACTTCGGGCGGGAAACCCTCGCCGCGGCGGAAGACTTGGCGAAGCAAAAGCACGAGCTGGAACGGGAAATCGAGAAGGTGAAGATCGACATCGCGTATCGTGAGAGGGCGGTGACTGACGAGCACCTTGTGGCGAAGAACCTCTTGGACTTCGAGAAGACCATTGCGGGCGTTTCCTTCGACGAGCAATGCGACCTTCTGCGGCTGCTTCTGCGTCAGGCTCGAGTTAACCGGCTTGACCAAAACAAGGAACCGATTCCGGGCAATCCGCATACTTGGAGCACCAAAATACGAACTCAGTGGTTCTCGGTGAACTTGGACCTTTACGCAAGTGACTTGGTTTCAAGGAATTGCGAAAATCCTACTGCGAGTTCGCATTTGGATCATAATGGCGGAGAGGGTGGGAATAATTCCCACATAACCGGAAGCGTTGATTTTCAAAGGACTTGCTCTGCTCTATCAGTGGCGAGGGTGACAGTTGAGGGTGACAGAATCAACCCCAAAGTGGGCTTTGAATCCGGGTTCAAACGATAAACGGGGGCGTTGAAATTAAAACGGTGTCCAACAATCGTCTCACAAGCGACTCAGTCTCGGCGGGCAGGCGACCAAATGGTTGATAGCTTCGCTTGATGGGTGTCCCTTCTTCAATGATGAAAACCGTTCTTTGCTCCCTCACAACGCTCCTCCTGCTCACGACCGTTAATGCTGAACCGGCTCAATCCAATCTGGTGACGCCTTTGGGCCAAACTGGTCTATGGGTGCCAAAGCCCGCGTTCTCCGATGAGTTCGATGGAGCAGTAGTCAATCCTCAGAAGTGGACAACGAATGTTGCAAGCTGGGGACCTTGGACTTGGGATGAGAAAAACGCGGTTCAGAAGGACGGCAAGCTGGTTCTGAGCATGACCTATGAACCTCACACACGGAAGAACGGCCAGTCACTGGCTTACAAGTCGGGCATCTTCCGGTCGAAGCTGAAACGCACCTACGGCTATTACGAGGCGCGAATCAAAGGTTGTAGCCTCTTCCCTGGGGCCTGTCCCGCGTTCTGGATTTACAGCGATGGCAAGACCTCAACAGGCGAGGTGCGCTATTGCGAGATCGATTTCGTCGAACTGCAAATGAACGAACTCAATCGCGAAACCAAGGTGCGCGACTCCGTGAATCAGATCGACATGAATCTTCATCTGCGACTTGCAGACAAAGACGGGAAGGTCCGCTGGGTCAGGCCGGGAACGGACCCGGCGCTCTGTAAGAATGCTTGGACAGCCCCTTGGGACCCGCGTGAGGATTTTCACGTCTATGGCTGCGATGTCACGCCTGAAAACATTGTCTGGTATATCGATGGCAAGGAGGTTGCCCGCAAGCCGAACCAGTACTGGCACCTGCCAATGAACCTCACTCTATCCCTCGGGCTACGGTATCCGCACATCGGTTGGGTGGGGCAGGAGATGAAACCTCAACCCCAGGCAGCTACGGAAAAAGGGTTTCCCACATCCATGGAAGTGGACTATTTGAGGGTGTGGGAGCGCAAGCCGTAGGGTCGAGGTTCTGCCATGATCTGCCGCTTGCTCCTCCAAGCCCCACTGAAAGGACGACAAGCAGGGGGTGTCCATTAGCGACGAGATTTTTGACTTGGCATTCGAGGCTGTGGGGCCTCAACCTGTTTTTCGTCTGGCATGCGGGCGTGCTGCTTTGATGGCCTCTCAACTTTGAACCTGATTCAATACGCCAGCGTTTTTTCATTCCTCGCCGCCTTTACGCGTTGAACCGTGAGCTTGGATTTACCCGTGATGCTGGCGATTTGGCGGAGGGAATATGTTCCGGCGTTCAGAAGGCGGAGAATGTCCCGATGCTTCGCCACCCGGTCTTTAGGCTGCATGGAAGTGCCTTTTGGGCGTCCCAGCGTCTTCCCTTTGCGACGTGCTTCCGCCAAGCCTGAATTGATGCGGTCAATCAGCGTTTCGCGTTCACTGCGGGCCATTTCAGCCAGCAAAGCGAACATGATGGCTGCGGCTGGATTCCGCTTCCCGTTCTCCAACAAGGTTTCGATGCCCTGTTGATGCCAGTAGAGGGAGGCGTGTGCCTCTTCCAGTGCTTCAACGAAGCGATGAGCAATGGAGCTTCGGCGGGCCAGTCGGGAGACTTCATGAACCAGAACTTTCTTCACTGCCCCGCTTTGAGCCAGGAAGAGCGCCCGTTGAAGCCCCTCCCGGTCTGATTCATCGGTTTTGCCCGAAACCGTCTCTTTGCACACTTCCACCACCTCATAGCCCTTTTTGGCCGCGTAGGCGGTGAGTTCCGAAACTTGCCGGTCTGTCTCTTGGCGGTTGGTGGAGACGCGGACGAGGATAGCAACGGGCAGTGACCTTTTTTCCATGGTGCGATTCTGGCGAGGTGGGCCACTTTAATCAAATGATTTTTGTGACCCACCCAAAGGTCGGCGTGGCCGGTTCGCCATACCGGGAAACTTCGTCAAAAATCGGGCAGATGATTTTTGTGGCCCACTCTCGCCGGGGTGTGAGCAAAGAAGAAGTGGCAACCATGCTTCAAATAGAGGCTGGAATAGGTGCGCCCCGCTTCCGCTCTTGCTGGCGGTGCAAAATCGCCCCCTTCCATGTTGTCGTAATAGATGCAGTCGCCGCGTAGCCTATTTGAGCGGCATGAAATCGCACCCACTCCTCATGTTTCAGGTGTGCGGTAATAGGTGCATAGGCTCTCCATCTCTCCGGCGTCTGGAAAAATCGCACCCCGGGGGATTGTTGTAGTTGATGCATGGGGTCATCTCTCGCCAAAACGACTCATGAAATCGGACCCCGGAATGATCGAGGCACCGTATTGTTGAGACTCCCGCTCTACGCTCTTCTCTGCGCTCGTGAAATTTGGCCCATCATGTGAAGAAGGGGGCGGCGTCATTCCATCACGCGATGCTTCAAACGCACTTCCCAAATCTTCTCCAAAGAGACCCATTCAGCGTTTTGCCAGTTCACCTTTGCTGCCTCATTGGAATGCAAAGAGCACTTGTGAACGATTTCGTCTGACTCGTTGCCGTATCGGTCCACAAGCTCGCCGTAATTCCAAATGACGACCTCCCAAATTGGCAGGCCGGAGGTGTAGAGGGTCTTGAATGCCTTGTTCAGTTTCTGTTCGAGGTCGAACATGTTGCTCGAACTGGAGAGGCGCAAATCGGCGTTTACACGCACGTAAACGTTCAGCTTCCCGTTGGCAACGCTGCTGTCTCCAATCTCCGTTGCACTGGTTTGCCGAAGAGCATCTCCATACACGGCTTTCATCAGCTTTTGCACGGCCTCTTTGGGGTTCGCCCGTTCCGAGTCGCTGAGTGTCAGATTTCGCTGTGAACATGTTTCAAAGATGAAGCTGAAAAACATGCACACAACAATCAGGCCGAGACACCCCAAACAGCCCTTCTTCTGTGCCCTCTCTCGTGGGGGTGATCTTCTGCCCATCCGGGCTTTGGACGCGTCAGAAGGGCTGCTGGACGTCTTCACGGCCTTGCTGGCAGGGTCTTGCTTGGCCGTAGCACCAAGGGGCACAGGCGGCGGCATTTGTTTGGGCGGCACCTGCCATTCCGAAAGCGGTTTCCAGTCCTCCCGGCCTTCCGGCACGGACATCACGTCAGACGGAAGTGTTCCGCGATGGACGAGCGATTCTAGCTCATCAAAGGCCACGGGGCCGGTCACGTCTTGATTGAGGGAGTAAAACCAAAGGAGGTTGGCGAAGTCAGTTTTTGAATCTGGATTCATGGGTGCAAAACAAGCAAGCAGTCTTGCTCCCCTCTGCGCCCGGCCTAAGGAGAGCCGGGGCTTCTAAACCGTGAACACACAGCCGTCATAGCCTTTAACCCCAACCGAAGCCGGGGTCTGGACATCAAACGCTTACGCGTCGCTATGACACCCCGGCTCGTTTGAGCGGGGTGTTGATTTTCGGCACAACACCGTTGCCGGTGTTCACGGGTTTAGAAGTCCCGGTTCGTGTCTCCACGAACTACGGCAAGTGTAGGGCGGGGCCTGATGTTGTAAAGGGCGGCCTAGCGTTTCCGGGGCGGAGATTGAGTCCATTCATCAATCAGCCGCATATCCGTTTCCCTCAGTCGTCGAAGCGCCCACCGGTAGCGAGGGGCGACGGTGTAGCCTTTGGATTTGGGGTCTCTAACGAGCACATTGAAACGTTTCGATGTGAGCCGGAGCAAGATGGCGGCCAGTCGCTCGGGTGTCGGCGACCCTCGGACTCCCTTTTGAATGTTTCCATGCGTGATGAGCATAGAGACCACATCCCGAAGTGAGCGCCTGTCATCGCATGCTTTTGCCAGGTCTGAAAGGAAGCCGAAAACGGAATGCTGGCGTGTCCTTAAATCCGGTTTTTCCGCCAAGGCGGGAAGCACAATTGTATTCAAGATGTCTGCCGCCTCCTTGCGGGTTTCCTGCAAAATAGCACACATCTCCTGATGTGGTTTGTTGGTTTTAGAAAAAGCGATTCCCGCCCTATTGAGAAGCTTGGAGCGGAGTATTTTGGTGTGAATCACTTCAAAGCGGATGCGTCGGTTCGTCTTCGCGTATACGCTCAATTCGAAACCTGAGCGTAGGGCGATTCTGATACCAGGGGAGTTGAATTCGCGTGTCTCTTGCCCCCGGTAGTTCATCATATTCACAGAGGCTTGATAGATGCTAATTTTCGCGTCTCTTTGCCCAAGGTCTAGGAGCCTTCTCTTGACGTTCCTCACCCTTTCCCAAGGATCTGAATCCTCGAACTCCCAAACTGTTTCCAACTCACGGATGTTGTAGTCCTCACATTCCACCGGGTCGCCGAAACAGGGGTCTTCATTGTTAACAAGAATGACCGCTTCGTGGACCTTCTCGTGAATCAAGGTGCTGATGCGCGAAATATATCGCCGCAGGTGGCGCTTCCAATTTGAGGGCGTAGTGAATTGATCCCAAGCGGGCGTGCTTGGAATCCAGTTGTCTTTGCCGTCCAGGGTAAACTCGCCACTGGTGGCTATGGGGATGTTGTTGGTGTGCCATTTCGCCTTTCCCCATTTTGCGTCGTTTGATGGCGGGAGAACCTGATGCCTCACGTAGCGCATCGCATTCAGAAAAAATGTCTCGAAGCTCAACCGAAAACACACATTGAACGAACTGCCGCCTAGTGTTGAAGGGAAGTCTTCGTTCTGTGGATAGAGTGCTCGTGTATACAAGAGTCCGCTGAAAAGCGGGATGTTTTCTCCCGGTGCGAAAGGTTCTGTCTCATCGTCTCCTTGCCCGCCTTTGGCAAGCCTCACGGGGATGGGCCTATGGGTTTGATGAGCTAAGACTTTCCCAAAAATGTTCCCGTGCATGAGGGCTGCCCGAAGAACAGCCAGCTTCGCCTTCGTCTGCCCCCATCCTGTGGTTTTGAGAGGAACGTACCAACTACCAAAGGACATCTGAATGCGGTCTTCTTTACCATCGCTATGCAACACTGGAACTCTTGGATCAAATGGAGGAAGTGGCACTGGTGATGGTGATGGTGATGAAGGTGCTTCAAATGAAGTTTCTGCTGTACGTATTCCTCTACTATGTAGGACCTACTAAAGTTGTGAGGTCTAGTGACGATTATCGTTCGCGAATGAATCGGCGATTTTTCGAAGCCGGGGCGGCGGAGGACATCAGGTGGCCTAAATTCAAGCCAGGGAACGCTACTTTCGCAAGGTCTTCCGCAAGTGCTCGGAAGAACTCGTCCCCGCGTCCATACTGGTTCATCACAGTTTCCTTTTCACCCTCTCCGTTATCCCACCCGCCAAGCTTTGAGACGAATTCCGCTGGCATGCGTGCGGCGCGGCAGGCGTCACGGAACTGATGGCGGAAACTGTGGAAGGTTGCCTTCGGCTTGCAGCCAAGTGCATCTTCGCAGAACCGGCCAAACCACTTTGAGAAAGGATTGCTAAAGTAGCCGGTGGCCCCTCCCGGCAGTTCGGGGAAAAGGCGGGAATCCATGCTCTTCCTGCGGGTCTTCACAAAATCGAGGAACCCCAGCTTTATGAGCATCGGATGCAAAGGCACGTCTCGGATGCCCGCTTTGATTCGCTTCTCACTGTCGGAGCCGTCTTCTTTGGTTGGACGGATGGCAAGGTATGGAATGCCAAGCCGCTCCTTCACATCTTCCACAAGAAGCTGGCATGCCTCGTTCAGCCGCAGGCCATGGAACAACGCCAGCAAAGGCACCCAATAGCGGCCTCGTTTGGGGCGCTGTGGTCCGGCTATGGCGTAGCCTCCTTCGTCGTTCTGGCATCCAGTGTAGAGCGGGGCTTTGAAGAGGGTGTTCAGTTCCACAATGGTGAACTGCGCCTTGGGTGGTGACTTCTCCTTCGGGAAGTAGCGGCGGAAGTAGCGGTCTTTGGCCGGATTCTCTGCCATCATCTTCTTTTCCACGGCAAAATTGAAGATGGCTACGAGTGTGTTGAAGTAGTTCGATTGAGTGCGCTTTTTCACCCGCCGCTTGTCTCCCGCGTTGTTTGCAGCCTTCACGGCCTGCGGCAAAGTCAGCCCCTTGTATCGCTGCTTCGAATTCTGCGGCATGTTTCGCAGCACATCGCAAACCGCTTCAATGGATTCCTTCGTGATGGACGAAAGGCCGATGTTTGGCTTCAACGTCTCCCGAAGCAGACGGAAGGGCATTTCGTAGGCCAGGAAGGTTGCCGGGGAACGGTTGGCGTCTTTGAGGTGTTTGGTGAAACGCTCCAACAGTTCAGCAAGGGTGGTATCGCGCTTCTTTTGGGGAACCTCAACATGGGCGAACACCTTTCGAAAATGGGTGTCCCTCGCCTTCACGGTTCGCCCTTCCAACATGTCCAAAGAGCGGGATGCATGCTCTTGCTGTGCGGCCCGAAACAGCGGGCGGAGCATTTGAAACGCAGGGCTTGTTGGCGGGCAGTCGTAACCTTCGGCCTGCAAAAATTGCTTCACAAGAGAAGCGCCGTCTTCCGGCGTGTAGTGCTCGGAACCGGCACCATAAACGGCAGAATCGCTGCTGATATTGCCTTTGCACTCGTCCAGTTCATCCGGTGTCAGAAGAAGCCCTTCGCGTTCCCACCACGCCCGGAATTCTCGTTCCCGCTCAATCAGGAACCGGCACGCCATTTCGTAGGCTTGCTGTTCCGTCAGCCTCAACAGAACCTCTTTTTCTCGTGCTCCGTTTGTCTTTGCCGTTGGCGCAAGCTGGCGCTGTTCCTTCTCAAAGAGAGTCTGCCACCGCATCCGCTGAAACGTGATTTTGCTGCATGCCTCGCGGTAGTCCGAAGTGCCAAGCGCCTCCCGGATATGGTCCTTTCCCAGCACGGAAATCAGTTCCTTGGGAACCTTGAAGTTGGTGTAGTAGCGCATGCCGCGCCGCAACAAACCGGGCTGGTTTGGCATTTCGGAAGGAGGTTCAGGGGTGACAGTCGGGGGTGACATATCGCAGTTTAGAACCTCGGAATACCGTGCTGTGCCTTGATTTACAAGGCTTAGCGAGCGCAAACGCGGAGAGGGTGGGATTCGAACCCACGGTGAGAATTACCCCACGCCAGTTTTCAAGACTGGAGCCATAAACCACTCGACCACCTCTCCTGGTGCTGTGTTGCGTTGTGTGGCAGCGGGCGGACTCTAGGCGTCTCCCGGGCTTCGTGCAAAGTGAAGTTTTTTGGGCGGGGCGGTTCATCGGCCTGCGCGCCACTGGCAGGCCGCCCGTCCGCGCCTTGCGGGTGGCCGGGGCGGTTTGCTTGTCTGCTCTCTCACTGCCCTCTTGATCCCCTCACGCCCGCCGTGCATGATTCCGGCACATGATCCATCCCACAGCCTTGATCGACCCGCGTGCCCAGATTGACCCCACGGCTGAGATCGGCCCTTACGTGGTCGTGGACGGTGCGGCTGAGGTGGCGGCCGGGTGCAGGGTGGAGGCCCATGCGCAGCTCGTCGGGCATGTGGTGGTGGGGGAGGGAACCTGGATCGGGCGCGGGGCGGTCATCGGCGGCGAGCCGCAGGACCTCGGGTTTGACCCTGCCACGCGGAGCAGCGTGGTGCTGGGCAGCAAGAATGTCATCCGGGAGCATGTGACCATCCACCGTGGGAGCAAAGATGGGGGCGTGACGCGCCTTGGGGATGGCAATTACCTGATGGTGGGCTGCCATCTGGCCCATGATGTGGTGCTGGGGGACAAAAATGTGCTGGCCAATGCGGCGCTGCTGGCCGGCCACATTCATGTGGGCAGCAGCACTTTTATCGGGGGGGGGGGCGGTGTTTCCCCAGTTTCTGCGCACCGGGGGTTTTTGTTTGGTCCAGGGA
>CAZPSQ010000002.1:0-72478 GCA_964588755.1 uncultured Prosthecobacter sp.
ATCACCTCGCCCGGCTTCACCTTCTCCGGCGCGTCGATCTTCACCTCGATTTTGCGCTTGTCCGGGTTCGCCACAAAATGCTGCACCGCATAGCTCAGCGGCGAGGTGAAGATTTCCTTCGAGTCCAGCGCCCGCACAAAGGACGCGTTCACATACGCGGAGCCTTCCAGGCCGTCCGGCACCGTGATGTTCTGCACGCTGGCCGTGGTGCCCGCCTTGAACCACTGCCAGCCCAGCACGCGCTCGCGCTCGATCGTCAGCAGCCCCGCGCCCGTGTAGGTGGCGCTGAGGCTCGCCTCCAGGGAGTCGCCGCTGCTCCAGGCGCCGCGCGCCAGCTTGATGCCCAGCTCCGCGTCCCGCTCCAGGCTGCGCTCCAGGTCCCCCTTCCCCACCACGGTGTAAGGCGTGGCGCAGACGACGTTGTTCTCCGCGTCCCGCAGCTCCAGCCGGAAATCACCCGCCGCATTCGTGGGCAGCGCATAGGCCGCCCCTTCCACCGGCAGCGCAAAGCGCGCCTCAGACACGGTGGACTCCCGCTTGGTGGACACATACGCATAGCTGCCGCTCTCCTGCTTCGTCAGCACGGAGACATGCCTGATCTGCACAATCCGCGCCAGCAGGTCCTTCGGCGCCAGCGGCTTCAGATCCGGCCCCACGGCCATGAAGCGCACATTCGCCGCCGTGTCCTTGCCCAGGTACTCCAGCCTCGCGTCCGGCTTGCAGCCCACCACATACGGCAGCGCCGCCACCAGGAAGCTTTTGCCCCCGCGCACGCTGCGCCCACCATCCGCCTCGAAGCCCTCCACCAGCAGGCTCACCTGGAAAACACTCTGGTCGAAGCGCTCCAGCCTCAGGTCGAACTGCGCCGCGCCCGCGTCATCCGTGGTCTGCTCGCCCAGGCTCACCTTCTGCCCAGGCTCCGGCGCCTCCTCGTCCTCCTCCGGCCTCGGCAGGCGGTTGTGAAACACATAGTCTGGAAACTGCGCAAAGGCGAAGTCCCCGGGGTTCAGCTCCATCCGCGCCAGCAGCTTCCGCTTCGCCGCAGGGAAGCCGAACAACGTCTGCAAGGACACGTCCGCCTTGATCCCCGCCGGCTGCATCCACCCGGCCAGCTCATCGCCCGTCAGGTCCACCGCCAGCTTCATGCGGTCCGGCTGGAAGTCCTCCAGCCGGAACACCGTCTGCCCCAGGCGGATGCGCTCCTCCTCAGCCCCCTTCTTCACCAAGAACAGCCGCACCACGTAGCGCCCCGTCGGGTCCGCCTCGTCCGTCTTCATCTTCGCCTCGATGAAGCCATCCTCCCCCAGCGCCACCTTCTGCGTGTCGATCACGTCATCCTGCGCGTTCACCAGGTCCATCTCCAGCGGCAGCCCGGCCAGCCCCGCCGCCCAGTCGCGCCGCTTCAGCACCGCCCCCAGACGCACCTCATCCCCGGGGCGGTACACCCCGCGCTCCGTGAACAGGAACGCCTCCAGCGCCTCCTTCTCCGACGCGAGGACTCCGCCGATGTCGAAGCGCGAAAAATCGATCAGCCGGTCCGGCCGCTCAAACGGCAGGAAGGACAGGTCATTGCCCAGCGTCGCCAGGATCGCCACCGGCCGCTTCTCACGCTGGAAGTTGCCCACGTCCGGCAGCTGCGCATGGCCGTCCACCGTCGTCTGCCGCAGCAGATACTCACCATTCTTCGCCAGCACGGTGATCGTCACCCCGCTCACCGGATCGCCGGTCTGGATGCTCTGCACAAACACATCGCGCGTCCCGTCCGCGTTCTTCTTCACCAGCAGGCCCAGGTCCGTCACCAGCACGAAGCGCCTCGTCCTCGCGTCATCCATCACCACCCAGTCATCCTCCACACCGTCGCCCTCCGTGCGTTTTTCAGACGCGGCCGCCTCCTCCACACCTTCCGCAGACAGGAAAAACAATCCGCGCGACGCATCCGCGTCCGAGCTGTCCCCGGCCTGCAAGGCGCTGGCAAAGTCGATCACCGAATAGCTGGCCTGATACTCGTTCTTCATCGCCACCGGCTGCACCCGGCGCAGAAACCGCGCGATGTTTGACTCATCAAAGCTCTCCCCCATGGTGAAATACGGATTGGCAAAATCCCCCTCCGTCATCACCACCAGATGATTCACCTGCCGCGCCGGCACACGCGCCATGCCCACCCGCAGAAAGGGCACGCCGCGTGATTGCAGCGACAGCTTCCTCTCCCCGTTCAGCGCCAGGATGCCGCCCTTCCCCAGCAGCTGCACCTCCTTCGGAAACAGCGGCGCGCCCACAAACGTGCGGTACTCCGCGCCGAGCCGGAATCCCCCCAGCGCCTCCACCCCTTTCGTGACCCGCACAAACAGCCGCCCCTGCTTCTCCGTCAAAAACTTCAGCGCATGCCGCGTCGTCGCCGGATGGTCGTCGCTCAGCTCCAGCTCCACCGGCTTCAGCACCACCGGCGCAAACTTCCGCAGCACATCCTCCGTCACATCATTCGGCCCTGGTGCCACCATCTGGCCGCGCGCGTCGCGCACCTTGAAATCCTCCGGCTCCTGCCACACGCCCAGGTGTTTCATGAGGTTCTCCGTGGTCACATAACCCTCCGTGTTGATGAAGAGGAACTGCTCAGGCTCGCCGTCCTCTGTCTTCAAGATCTCCGCCACGCCATCCGTGATCTTGAAGCCGCTCTCGATGTCCGGCACGCGCACCTTCGTCACCAGATCCTCCGCCAGCGGCTGGCCGCCCGTCGTGCCGGGCAGCCCCTTTGGCACCACCACCTTCACAAAGTCCTCCTTCTCCGGCACCTGGATGCGGGCCGAGCGGATCCAAAACTCCCGCTGGTTCCTGCCCTCCACCACGGTGAAAAGCGCATCCGGCCGCTGCCCCTTCCAGTCAAAGATTTTGGAGCCGCCGCCCACCTCCAGCACCACGCGCCGCTCGATCTCCGCCTTCGACAGCGGATGCGTCGATTGAAAGCCCACCACCACGTTTTGCATGGACGGGTCACGCGGGTCGATCTGAAACTCCGCCTCCCTGGGGGAGAGCTTCAGGGCTGGCGTGCTGCCCCTCCACTCCCGCTGCTGCAGCGCCACCTCCTTCGGCACGGCGGCGGCATCCAGCGTCACCGTGTACTCCAGCCCGGCGGGCCAGTCCCTCGCCGGTGTGAAGACCAGCTGCTTGTCCGTCTTCCACGCCCACGCGCCCTCATGCGCGGGGGCCAGCCGCACGCCCACGGCGGCCTTGCCCACCGCATCCAGCTTTGCCAGCGACACATCGAAGCTCACCACCAGCGGCCTCGGCAGCGGCTTCTCCTTGGAGAAAGGCGTGGCCGCCGGCATCGTCAGCACGCCCTTTGCCTGCCGCACCTCCGTCAGCGCCTTCGGCCTTGGCCGGTGCGTCTCATAGTAGTTCAGCACCTGGGGGATGACCAGCGCCAGCGCGCCAGCCCCCACGATGGCGGAGGCATAGCGGCCCGGGTGCGTGCACACGCTCTCGTTCGCCGCCCCGGCCAGCCGCGGCATCCAGTCCGGCGGCTGATAATGAAACTGCCCAAACACCGCGCGCAGCGCACGCGCCAGCCACGAACCAGAGGTAGAGGACATAACAGTTCAGTTGGAGATTCTGCCTCGGAGAATAATCTACCGGCATCCTCCTGCGCGGGTAATTTTCAGCCATTCTTGGAATTCCGTCTGTGGGCGTCCGCGCCACAGCCCATCTTCCCGCTTGCGCCCCTGCCGACCCCGGTTAAAAATCCCATCCCGCCCGGTCAAGGCCGCAACGCCCCAGCCGGGACCGCAAAAGTCAGCAATGGCAACGGCGGGCTGTGGCTCAGCCTGGTAGAGCGCTTCGTTCGGGACGAAGAGGTCGTGGGTTCGAATCCCGCCAGCCCGACCATTTCACTGGAGGAAATGGTTTCTTTGAGACTGCTTTCATGGTGCAGCTCATCTGCGGATCACCACAGTGGTTTCTGGCGCATGGAAGGTCTTTGCCGACGCGGTCAAATGTGGCGGGAACGGCACATTCATTCCTCACATCGGCATTTCTTGAGTGGCTTTGCCGCGCTGTCGGCATCATTGTCCGCCCACGCATGAAGAAGGATCCGAGCTTCCCCATCACACGCTGGAGCCTGGTGCTCGCCGCAGGGATGGAAACGGAAGCACGGGCGGCGGCGCTGGCGGAGCTGTGCCGCCTGTACTGGTACCCGCTGTACGCGCATGCACGCTGCTGCGGCCACAGCCCCGAGGATGCGCAAGACCTGACACAGGGCTTCTTTGAGCACTTGATCGAAGCACGGGTGTTTGAGCGGATGGAGGGGCCCGACAAGGGGCGGCTGCGGTCGTACCTGCTGCGCGGGCTGCAAAACTGGATGGCGAAGGAACACCGCAAAGCCAGCCGGCAAAAGCGCGGCGGGGGCATGACGGTGCTGTCCCTGGACGCCATGGCGGCGGAGGAGCGCCTGGCGCAGGAGCCGCTGACGAATGAAACCCCCGAACGCCTGTTCGACCGGCTGTGGGCGCAGGCGGTGATCGAAGCGGCCTACGCACGGCTGAAACGAGACTACGCGAAGGCTGGCAAGACGCCGGTGTTTGATGTGCTGGCCCCGCTGGTGGACCGGACGGACCGGACCATCCCGATGAATGAGGTGGCGGCACGGCTGGCCACAAGCGAGGGCAACACGCGCGTGATGCTCTTCCGCCTGCGCAGGCAGTTCCGCGGCGCCCTGCAGACGGAGATGATGCGCACCTTGAGCGAGGAGGGCGATCTCAAAGAGGAAATGGACCATCTGCGCGCCATTTTGATGCGTGATGTGTAACAAACGGACGAATAAAGATTGTGGTGCCATGTGGCATCCTTTCTTCGAAGCATGTTCCCCAAGATGAGCAAGGCTGCCGCGCACAACTGCCAGCAGTGCGGAGACCCCTTGCCTGCTGGCACCGAGCTGTGCCCGCGCTGTGTGGGGGAGACGTTTTTCATCACCGACCGGATCACCATGCCGGCGGTGGAGACCGACCTGAAACAGGTGGGCCGCTACCGCATCATCGAGCTGCTGGGGGAAGGCGGCTTCGGCATGGTGTACCGGGCGCTGGAAGAAGGCCCGCTGGACCGCGAGGTGGCCTTGAAAGTCATCAAGCCCGGCCTCGACTCACGTCCCATCATTGAGCGGTTCAGCGCCGAACGCCAGGCCCTGGCAACGCTGGACCATCCAAACATCGCCCGAGTGCTGGATGCAGGCCAGACGGAGGACGGGCGGCCGTTTTTCGCGATGGAGCTTGTGGAGGGCCTGCCGCTGAACGAATTCTGCCGCAGCGAGCAGCCCTCCCTCGAAACCCGCCTGCGGTTGTTCCTGCAAATCTGCGCCGCGGTGGAGCATGCGCATGCCAAGGGCATCATCCACCGCGACTTGAAGCCATCGAACATTCTGGTGACGTGGCCGGCGGAGGGGCAGGCCGCGAAGGCCACGGTGATCGACTTCGGCATCGCCAAGGCGCTCTTCAGCGAGACAGCCCCGCACACAGGCACGCTCGGCGCACGGCTGCTGCTTGGCACGCCGGAGTACATGAGCCCGGAGCAGGCCGCCACCGGCGAGGCGACCGTGGACACCCGGTCCGACGTCTTTTCCCTCGGCGCGCTGCTGTTTGAGCTGCTGACCGACACGCCACCGCTGGATGCGGAGAAGATGCGGCGTGCCCCGCTGGAGGAGCTGCTGCGGGTGATCCGCGACCAACGGCCCACCCGGCCCTCACGGCGGATGCGGGCCGCCAAGACGGACGTGCTTGGCCGGCGCGTGGCGGATGAGCTGGACTGGGTGGTCCTCAAGGCGCTGGCGAAGGAGCGTGACCGCCGCTACCAGACAGCCCGTGAGCTGGGCGAGGATGTGCGGCGCTTCCTGGAAAATGACGCGGTGTCCGCCCGGCCGCCGACGCTGTCCTACCAGGCCGGAAAATTCATCCGCAGGCACCGCGCCGGGGTGCTGGCCGCCGCCGTGGTGGCGCTCTCCCTCGCGGCGGTGGCGCTGGCGGGCCTGCTGACGGCCCAGCGGGAAAAAAAGGCGCAGCTGGTGGCGCGGCGCAGCTTTAGCGAGGCAGACACCGTGATGGCCCATGACCGCGCGCGGGAGATGCGTTATGCGGAGGCTGTGGCGCTGCTGTGCCGGGCCCTGCGCACGGAGCCGGCCAATGATGCCGCGCGGATGCGCCTGCTGACGCTGCTGGCCCAGCCAGCCTGCGGCGTCCCGGACGCGCCAGCCCTGGAGGAGGACGACCTGATCGACACGGTGGAGTTCCTGCCCCCGGACGGGAAGCGCGTGCTGGCGCGGGTCTCCCTGGCCCACAGCCTGACCTTGTGGAAAACGGGCGGCGGCAGCTCCACACGGCTGCGCTCATTCCGGGCAGGCGGCACCATCCTCAGCCATGCATGCGCACCAGACGCGCGCCTGGTTGCGGCAGGTACCACCGGGGGCATCTGCCACGTGTGGGATCTCGAAACCGGCCAGCCAGCCTGCCAGCCCCTGGCGGTGGCCGATGCCGGCGGGTCCGTGCGCCAGTGCGTGTTTGCCCCGGATGGCAGGCACCTCTTTGCCGGCGGGCACACCCCGCTGGTGCGCGCGTTTGAAATGACAGGCGGACGTGTTGTGTGGTCATTCCAGGGGGATTCAGGGCTCACACGGCTGGTCGCATCCCCACGGGGAGACTGTCTGGCGGCAGGCTGCGATGACGGGACGCTGCTGCTGCTGGATGCCACGACAGGCGCGCTCAAATTCCGGCTGAAAATACAAACCGCCCCCCTGGGCTGGCTGCGTTTCACCGCAGATGGCCAACGCCTGCTGGCAGGTGGCGGCGGGCAGGAGGTGCATTTCATCGATGTGGCCTCTGGAAGCCTGCTGCCGGAAAAAGCCGCGCACTGGACTGCGGTGCGCGGACTGGCGCTGCATTCAAACGGCAAGTTGTTTGCCCACTCAACGGATGATCTGGCCGTCAGGCTGTGCGATGCGATGGGCCGGACGCTGAGCGTGCGCCCCATGGGCACACAGATCTCGCGATTGATCTTCTCACCCGAAAATGAGCAGGTGCGTGTGGCCGCGGGCACCACGGGGCCGCTCTCCATGGTAAGCGTGATGGACGGCCAGTATCTGCGGCTCTCGGACGCGCCGGTGCAATTCGAAAGCGCGGTGCGGGACATCCATTTCCAGGGCGATGGCCGGCGCATGGTCGTGGCCACACATGCGCGGGAGGCCGAGGTGCTGGACACACGCCCCCGCCGCATGGAACCCCTGCACCTCTCGGCCGGGCGGCGTGTCCATACCGCATGGTTCACGCGTGATGGAAAATCAATCGCCGCGCTGGGGGAAAACGGCCTGCTGATGCGCTGGGACCGCAAGACCCTGGCACGGACGGACGATCCAGCCGCGCCGCTGCTCATGCAATCAAACCCCGGGGCGCGGCTGTCTCAGAGCGGCGACCACCTCGCCGTGCTGCTGATGGGGGGGAAGAGCCGCCATCTGACAGTGGTGGACGTGGGCCGGTGGCAGAAGCTGCTGGACATCGCCTGCCCGCCTTCGGCCTTCGCGGTGAAGCTGAGCCCTTCCGGCGACACCGCCGCCCTGGCGGAGCGGGATGGCGGAGTGAGCATCTACGATGTCGCCAGCGGCCGGAAAGTGGAATCTTGGAAGGGCCAGCACGGCCACCCGCTGGCGGTGGCTGTCAGCGACCAGGCCCGTTTTGTGGTCACAAGCCACCAGCGGCCCCTCCCAGGGTCGGGCTCGAGCTGCCTCCTCACCATCCGCAACCGGGTGCTGGGAGTGGAGCGGCATGTCAGCCCGAGTGATGGCGAAGTGGTGCTGGACATCGCCGTGGCGGCGGACGGCCGCCACGCGGTGAGTGGCGGCTCCGGCCGGATGCTGGACCTGTGGGATCTGGCGGCTGCCAGCCGCGTCGGCGGCGCGCTGGCCCACACCAGCCCCGGCCGTGGCACCACAAGCGGCGGATTTTCGCCAGATTCCCGCCTGGTGCTCACGGGAAACTCCTTTGACCGCCGTCTGCGCATCTGGGACACGACCACGGGAAACGCCGGGGGGGCTCCGCTGACACACGGGCAGGACGTGCGGGACTGGAGCCTGTCTGCGGACGGGCAGTTCGCCATCACAGGCGACAGCCTGCAGACCGTGGCGTTCTGGCACATGGGCTGGCGCCTTCCAGTGTCCGGGGATGCGCCCGACCTGCGCTACCTTGTGAATGTGGATGCCGCGGCAGATGGCTCCATGGCGCTGGCCGCCCGCAGTTCCGGGGAGATCAGCCTCTGGCTGCTGCCGCCCGCCGCCGCCCCCTCCCTGCCGGAGTGCTTCCTGAGGTTTGCCGAGGGCTTTGGACGCTGGCGTGTGGATGACGACAACACCTTCACCTCCGTGCCGTACCATGCGTTCGAAGCCGCGCGGCGGGAGGTGCTGGCACTCCCTGGGGTGGCGGGCGACCGCCAAACAGCCTGGATGAAATGGCTGGCGAGTGATCCTGAGGAGCGGAACCCACGCCCCGAGTGAGCCGGGGGGGGGCGCCAACGATGCCCTCATGGGTTTTTTTCATCATTTCTTTCCGGCTTCTGTAACGAAGCACTGATAACGGATTGGAAATGAGGACAGCAAACCTGCTTCCTCATGACTTTCCCCCCACGTCTTCTCCTCCTCGCATTGCTGCCGCTGCTGCTGGGGGCATTCCCTGCGGCGGCACAGACCATCACGCGTGTCGCGGTCCTCGGGCGCGGCGCCGAGGGCTCCAGCACCAACCTTATTGCCGCCGACCAGGTGGACGGCAGCGGGCTGACCAACCGCCACCGCATCCTGCTGGAGGCAGACCTCAGCATCCCCAGCGCCGGACGCTACCGCCTCCGCTACCAGTTGATCGACGAGCAGGGCGTCATTGTGGTGAGCGACACGCAGGACCTCGGCAGCATTCCGGCAGGCAACCGTACGGACTCATGGGAGCTTGCCAGCTTTCCGTCACGGCTTGACCCGCACCGAAAACACCGCCTGCGGGTGCGGGTGGATGAGGGCCTGCCAACCGGGCCGCCGCTGAACAGCTTTTTCTTCAACGAACGGCACAGCATGACCGAGGCGACCGGCCGCACCTACTACCACTTTCCAGGCACCACCAGCGCGGACGCGCCCCTCAACGTCATCGCCCGCGTGACCCAGGCAGGCTGGGGCGCGCGGCGCTGGCTGCTGGACACCCAGTCCGGGCGGGAGCACATCGTCGCCACCTGTGACTATGAGCTGCGCCGCTACGACGGCTGGGCGGCCGGCTCCGCGCCGACGGACAACATCTCCGTCACCATCGAGGCCGAGCTGCGCCGCGTGTCTGATGACGCGCTCATTCCCGTGACGGTGGCCGGCAGCCCCGCGAATTTCGTCACCCTTCCGATCACGGTCTCCACGAATGGCTGGGTCAACCCCGTGCTGATCCGGGAGCCCACCGTCACCACCGGCATTCACGCGAACATCCAGCTCAACCCCGCGCAGCAGCTCGACTCCAAGAACCAGCAGTACTATGTGCGCACACGCATCAGGCATGTGGAGGAGGCCGGCCAGCCGGAGGTCCCCGGCAATGAGGCCGGGTCCGCAGGAGCCCAGTTGTTTCATTTCAATGGCAACCTGCTGTTCGGCGGCATCCTCACCACATTCGGCAGCGCGGCCTCGGTGACTGTGGTCAACAGCACAGGCCCGACACTGGACATCACCATCGACCAGCAGAGCGGCCGGATCGCAGGCCAGCCGGGCCACACCTTTGGGAATGGCAGCGCGCAGCGCGTCCTGCTGGAGCCTGATGGCGACGCCGTCAGGCTGGCGCCCTCCACCGTGGCGGTGGCCGGCCCCGCCAATGACACCGGCAGCATGGGCAATGTGTCCTTCACGCGCAGCTCACTGGTGCTCACGGAGCAGGGCGTGGAAGGGACGCTGACCGTGCGGCTTCCCCACGGCTGCGGCTACAGCACTGCCCCTGCCGCGGCGATGCTCGACAGCACCTATGCGGTCCATTCGGTTCCCCTTGGCCAGAGCCTGCTCCCCACCTCCTCCGTGGTGTGGAGCCCCGCGTCACCCGTTTACGTCCACGAGGAAACGAAACCCATTCTCTACCAGACGAGCTCGCTCACCTGGCACGCGACACAGGGTAAATTCGATCTTGGCGGCCCGGTGGCCATGCACTCCGTCCACCGGCCCTACATCGAGGCGCTGGAGTCCATCGGCGCAGTTCCGGTGCTGCAGCGGACAAAGCCCTCCAACGACGGCTACTGGCGGCATGTGAACGGCAGCGTCGGCGTGGTGACGATTCAGGCGGGGCCCACCGGGGCGGCCCGCATTGACGCGCCGGACATCGCCATCACCGCGAACAAGTTCTTCCACGCGCATCATCCCAAGATGGCTGTCGTGAGCTGGTCGCAGGCTGGCAGCATCACGCTTTCCGCGGACCAGCCGGTGCCGGGCAGCAGCAAGCTCAATGGCATGAATGCCGTGGTGGTGCCTTATGCGCAGAGCTGCCAGGACACCCTCGCGGCCTGTCCAGGCGCGGCGGAAGTTTTCGCCACCTATGTGATGAACCCTTCAGGCGGCGCGCTGGTCGTCCTGCCCAATGGCGGCCTGCACGCCGCTGGCACGATCCAAGGTGTCCACAAGCTCGGCTGGGGGCGCATGAACGCCGGCAGCCCGCTTGTGCATGAGGCGCAGACCCCCTTCGCCAACGCGAAGGTGATGATCGGCGGACACTTCCTGCGCGAACACACGGCCGCCGCCGCCGGCAGCACCGGGCCGGGACACATCTTCAACACCGGCGTCAACACCAGCAACCAGGCCACGCTCGAAGCGCCGGACACGACCGAGTACCGGGCGGGCCTGGGCGACTATCCCGGCGTGAACTTGCGCGCCAGCGGCGGGGATGCGGGCAGGCAGATGATCAGCCGCCTCGGCGGGCAGGCCACGGCCGCGTACACGCTGGCCACGAACTCGAAATTCTACGCGCGCTGGAGCGGGGTGAGCGGCATCCAGCAGGCCACAGGCGGTGTCTCGCTGCCCAATCCATCCCTGTTCGGTTTTCCCGCGCAGCTGCAGACCTTTGGGCTGTCCTGGCTTTCAAACGAGAACCTGATCTCCCGCACAGACGGGGAGCTGCATATCGTCGCGCCCGCAAATGTGACGCTGCCCTTTGATGACCTGACCTTCACCTGCCTCGGCGCACCCTCCGCCGCCGGCATGAGCGGCGGCGCGGTGGACCGCACCCTGGCGTACTGGAATGCGCCCACGCGGATCTTTGGCCTGGACTTCGTGCCTGCGGACAGTTGCGACCCCTCCGCAGGCTGCCTGGCGCTGGCCTGCAGTCTCAGCGCGCAAAACGTGCCCGTGCCCCTCGTTGGCACACTCGGTTTCAGGCCGGACGGGCAGATCACCGCGCCCGGCCAGCCGGGCAATTGCGGCATTGCTTCAGAGTTTGTGCTGCCCGCCGTCACCCATGTGCAGGGGCCGCGGCGGACTGCGGCGGAAAGCGCGCAAACCTATGCCTTCACGCCGGTGCGGCTCGCCTACCTGAACACCGAGTCGGAGGACAACCGGCCAGCCGGGCCGGAGCGCGTGGGCTTTTGGAATCTGGCCGGGACGCTGGATGTGCCGTTCTTCCAAAACATGCAGGTCCATGGCCACACCAGTGCCAATCCCACCGCGCCCACCGCCGAGCTGCACCTCACCGGGGGGTTTGCCGCCGCAGGAAAGAGCTTCTTTACCGACTCTGATTTCGACAGCGCCCATGCTGGCCGCCCGGCCGCGCTCACTGTCGCCAGCTACCGCGGCAGCAGCGCCCACCGCGCCCATGCGCGGCAGCTCTGGCTGGGCATGTTCTCGCTGGACTATCCCCTGGCATGGTCCAGCGCCCGGCGCTCCTTCCGTGGCTCCGAGGCCGCCGGTGTGAACCTCCATGTGCTCAGCGTGCAGAGCCAGGTGGGCTACCTCGACCCCGGCCATGCCGAGCTCAGCTTCGGGGTGCAATACGAAGGCCTGCCCCGCATCAATGCCAGCAACGCGTTCTTCAACGCCGTCGACGAGCAGACCGGCGTCGCCTCCAGCATCGTCAACGCGGTGGGGAAGCAGGTGTTCGACCACATTGAAGGTGGGGTGGACTCGTTCGCTGATCTGCTTTCCGACCAGGCCGACCGTTTTATTGGCGAGGTGGTCGATGATTTGATTGAGCCGGGGCTCGACAACTTCGTCGATGTGGTCAAGCAGACCGCCGCAGCTGCGGTCAGCACGCAGCAGGACGTCCGCACGGCGGTGAAGGGCAAGGTGGACGTTTACCTGCGGCCCATGGGCGCCTCACCGCCCCCGCCGGGAGGCGGCGGGGCAGCTCCCCCACCCCCGCCTGTCATGCCCTTGCAAAACACGCTGGCCGGGTTCGTCGGCACCCTCGGCTCACCCACGGGCTTGGTCCCGTCGATCGATCTCAAGCTTGGCTCCATTCAAACGGGCGCCTTCGCCATTGCCGGAACTGCCGGGGAACCGGGCAATCCGCTGCCCGGTGGCGTCGCCGGCCTGCTGGGGCGCACCAGCCTGGCGGACGTCTCACCACGCAACCATGCGGAGGCTCTGATCACCGGCCTCGTCGGCAGCCTGGCGCCTCAGTTTCAGCAGACGATCCAGTCGGTGAACATGCACGGTTATCTTGAGGACTCGAATGCGGCCCTGGATCAAATCAAGCTCTCGCTGGATCAGATCCGCGCGTCGGTTCAGTCACTGCGCGGCAGCCTGGCCAACGGGCAGCAGTTCCTGGCCGAGCTCGCCAGCTTCCAGCTCCAGCTTGATCTGCTGCTGGCGGACGCCTCCCCCAATGCCCTCCTCAACACCCTTGCCGATGCGGTGCAGGCCCAGATTGACGAGGCATTTGACCGCCTGGAGGAAAACTTCCCTGCCGAGGCCGATGTCGAGGCTTACGTCGAAGGATTGCGCGACCAGATCAAGGCGCGCATCCGGCGTGAGCTGCGCGACCGCTTGATGGCCAGCGCGGCCATTGAGTCCATGCGCGGCGCGGTCCGCGACCGCCTTCAAGTGGTCCACCTCGCCTTCCGTGAGGCGGTGGACTCAGGGTTTGAGGAGATCAACCTCGTCATCCGCCGTGCGCTCTCCGCGCAACTGGCCCAGCTGGACAACAGCCTGAACAGCCATGGTGCGGAGATCAACAAAGTCATCAAGTCCGGCCGGGTGGCCGGTCATGCCCACATCCAGGATGATGCGCTGCGGGAGCTGCGTCTCGACGCGCGCATCGAGCTCGGTGTGCCGGAGGAGGACCCGTTCCGCTTCGACGGCTTTTTCCGCTTCCAGCAGCTCAACTCCGCAGGGCCCGGCGGCTGCCCGGAGCTTGGCGCCTCGCTCGACGCGGCCCGTTTCGTCGAAGTCACCCTGGGCGCCCGCAACGCCAGCCTGGAATGGATCACACCTGACATGCGGGCCAACGTCTCGGGCCAGATCGGTTTCATGGTCGATGGGGCGCCCATTCCCATCAGCATTGGCGGCAGCTTTGAGATGACCGAGGGCGCGCTGAACTTCGCCACGGCGGAGGTCGAGGAGCTGCGCGGCACCTTGAAGGTCGGGCTGGCGCCGGGAAGCGGCGGCGGCGTGCAGCTTGGTGAGAACTACCTGGGGCTTGCCGGCGCGGTGCGCCTCTCGGGGTCCGGCCTTGAAGGCGGCTTGTTTGTTGGCCGCAGCTGCACCCTGGACCCGATCAATCTGATCAATCCGCAGCTTGGCGACCTCCTCGGCTCCGGAGGCTTCACCGGGGGGTATGTCTTCGGCGCGGGCCGCATCCCCATCGTGGACTTCGGCTGCTTGTTCAATGTGTCCGCCGGCGTGGGGCTGGGCGCGTTCTATTCCGTGCCGGGCCCGACGTGGGGCGGCCTGGCGCAGCTCAGCGCCAGCGGCGAGGCGCTCTGCCTCATCAGCGTGCGCGGCAGTGTGGATCTCATTGGCTTGAAGCGTGGTGACGAGTTCCGCTTCTCCGGCCAGGGCCGCATCAGCGGCAAAGTCGGGCTTTGTCCTTTCTGCAAACGCTTCCGCAAGACCGTCCGCTTCACCTACCAGGGTGGAGACTGGGACGCGGACTATTGATCTTGATCACGCGCACCACACCTTTCATGAAGACCTCTCGTTTCCTGCTTTCCCATGCCGCGCTGCTGTTTCTGGCGCTCGGCGGGGCCGTGCGCGGCCAAAGTGACGAAGACTTTTTCCCCGAGCTAGGCCTGCTGACCACCGTGGGCACCACTGCGGCGGCGGGTGACGGGCACCTGGCCTACCTGCTGTGGCAGACGGGCGATGCCGGCCTGCTGATGAACAAGGTCGTCGCCGTATATCGCAAAACCGGTGCTGGCAGCTTCGTCCGGGTGGCCGTGACGAAGCCGCAAACCGATCCCCGCATCATCGGCTCGCTCCAGGCCCGCGCAGTGGCGCTGGGAGACAGCATGGACAGGCTGGAGCGCGGCCTCACGGTCATGTTCAAGGAGGTGATCCCTGCTGAAACGCTGACCCTGCCCGCCAAAATTTCCGCCATCATCCAGGGGACACAAAACCGCGCGGACTTGCGCGAGATGCTTGGCTTCCTCGCGCGCAGCCATCCGCTGGTCTCCATGTCGCTCGGACAGGCCGTCGCGGACAAGCTCCCTTCAGCAGGTGTCTTCACCTATGAGATCCGGGAGCATGACGCCATCTCCCACCAGGACATCCGCGTGCTGGGCCGTGTGACGGTGGACACCGCCGCCGGAGCCACCCTTCCCGCCCCTGGGGCGCCGGTGGAGGTCGTGCCAGCCGGGGCGAAGATCCGCGAAGGCCATCTGGCAGCCCATCTGCGCTGGGCCACGCCGCCAGAGCTGCGTGAGCGCTCCAGCATGCACAGCGGCTTCAATGTCTATCGTGTGCCGCAGGCCGTCGCGGAGCATGCCTCGCGGCAGTGGCACCTGGCGCCCCCCGCCGCGGCCACCTTGCGCGAGGCCAGCGCCGAAGTGGCGATGAAGGTGAACAACTCCCTCATCACCCCGGAGCGTGTGCTCGACGACACCCTGGCCCTCGACGAAAACGACCATGACACCTATTTCGTGACCGATGACAACCGCCGCTATCGAGACGGAACCGCCTTCCTCGACGGGGCGGCGTTTTACTACTTCGTCACAGCGGCGGACATTCTGGGCCGGGACGGGCTCGTCTCCAAAGGGCGGCTCATCACCCTGCATGACCGGCTGGCGCCGCTGCCGCCGCGTGACCTGCGCGTGACGAACGAGGTCGTCTATGCCGCAGGGAAACGCACCCAGCATCTGCGCCTGCACTGGCCGCCGGCCACAGATCCGGACAGCAGCATCTCAGCGTATCATGTCTATCGCTGGAATTCGATCGAGGAGATGGCGCAGTTCCGCGCGAATCCGGCCGCGCGGCGCATTGCGACAGTCCCGCACAACCCCGCCACCTCGGAATATGTTGTGAATGACTCCGGCTCCGGCTCGCCGAGGCACCCGCCCGCAAGCGGCCAGCCAGATGTGAGCGGCACGCTCTTTTTTTATACCGTGCGCGCGGTGGACTCGTCCTCCGCCGGCGGCAACATGAGCCTGCACAGCGCCCCGGCACGCGGCATCCTGCGGGACTCCGAAGGCCCTGCCGCGCCCACAGGCGAGGTCATGATCCGCTGCCACGACCCGCTTGTGACCTATGAATCCATCAAATCCGATCCCGTGCCGGGCCTGGCCCCGAACATGTATCATCTCCAGCTCATCTGCGGCACGGTGGCCCAGCGCACCTATGAATGGGCGGAGTTCCGTTTCGGTGACGGGCAGGCCGGGGCCACGACGCCGCTCGGACGCGTTCAGTTCGGGCGGGACGGCCTCGAATCACAGACTGCGGACCTGTTTGCCTCGGTGCCCACCTGGCCGTCCTCCATCTGGTGCCGCGCCGCCACCCGCGAAGGCAAAGTCAGCCCCTGGGTGCGGGCGGCCGTCACCACGCCACCCAAGACCTCCGACGTGCATTTCAATGTGCTCTTCGCCGCCGCGCTGACCAGCCACGATGCCGTGGCAGGCGGGCCATGCGGCACCACCCACATCAGCCGGATTCCCGGCAGCAGGGTCCGGCGGCCGGTGATCATTGGCGCGACCCCGACGGCGGGCGCGGCGGAGCTGCGCGTCTATCGCCGTGTCGATGATGGTCCTCTCACCCTCATGTCTGTGCAGGAACTGGCCGATGGCGCGACCCCCGTGGTCGTGCAGGATGACGCCGTGCCCGCAGGCTCTGCGCAGGTCTGCTACTACCTGCAGCTGGTGGATGTGGACGGGCACCCCAGCCCGATGGTGCCTGCCGGCCCCTGCGTCCGCACCATCAACGACGAGGAGCTCCCCGTGCCACGCCTGCTGCGCCCGGAGCCCGAGGCGGGCCCCGCAGGCGCGCCGCGGATGAGGCTGCGCTGGGCCTGCGCCCCGCATGGAGTGGAACGCTTTGAACTGTGGATCGCACGCCGGAATGCCGCGCCTCAGGGCGGCTTCCCAGGCTCCGGCTTGACGAACGATCTCGCCACGGAGCATCCGCTGCGCCTGCCACGCCGCGCCAGCCTCGACTTCGGTGTTTATCAAACCGTGCTGGCCAGCCAGGCGCAGACCGAGGACAACGGCGCGGTCTTCACCGCCCTGCTGCCGGTGACCGCCAGCGACAGGTATGTCATCGGCATCCGCGCCGTGGGCCCAGGCACATTTGCCGGGGGACGCGCGGCGGGTGACCACTCGAACTTTGGTGATTTCCAGTGGAACCCGGCCGAGGCAGGCGGCGGCATCAACGTCCCCTGGAGCGCGCGCCCGCTGCCGCCCACGCGGGCCGCCGCGGCCTTCAACCCGAACATCCAGGCGGTCTTCCTCCACAACCTCGGCTCGGGCACCGGTCCGTGGAAGGGCGTCGGCATCCGCGTGGGGGAGTATGAGTACCGCGGCTCCAATGCCAGCGTCCTCAAGGCTGGCAACCCCGGTGTGACCTCCACGATGCCCGCCTACTATCTGGCCGGGCAGCGCGACCCGAAGCTGCTGCTCTACCGCGAGACCACCCCTGACGACACCGCCTCACGTCTGCTCTGGCCGCTGGTGCTCTATCGCGTCCAGGTCGGCAGCAACAACGCGCCACTGAGCGGAGACACCACCCAGGCGTCTCCTTTGATGGAGAACATCGCCCATGAGTTCGCCACGCATCTGGGAGACCCGATGACGATCATTCATGACCCGTTCATCGCCGTGACACCCCGCGCCGGCCCGCCACCATCCGGCAGCACGCACGACATCTATCTGCTCGACCGCAACCCCGTCATCAAAGGCGCTTACTACAAGTACCTGCTCGTCCGCATGGGCGCGGACAGTGAGCCGGAGGAGGTGCTGGCCACGCTGCCCGTCAACATTCCGCTCAATCCATGAAACCGTTTCTCCTCACTGCTTTCACGCTGCTGCTGGCCCCATCCGCCTTGCGTGCGGCCGGCTTCGTCCATGAAACGGACATGCTGCTGACCAGCGCGGCGGATGTGGATGGCGACTCCGACGAGGACGTTGTCATTGTGCATCGTCCCACCGGCATCGTCACCATCGGCATCCGTCAGCCCGACGGCACCGTCCTCTTCCGCACGCCGGCGCCTTCCGGCGTGCCCAATGCCACCGGCCTTGCCGTGGGCAGGCTGCTGACCGGCATGAGCGACACGCTGGCCATCACCGGTCCGGATGCGAACCGCGTGCAGATCGTCAATGCGGCGGCCCCTGCGCTGCAGCCCATGGTGGCCAGCCACCCGGCGGCCGGACCGCGCCACATCGCGGCGCTCGACATTCCCGCCGCAGGCACCGCAGGGCTGGATGACATGGTCGTCGTCGCCGGCTGGCAGGGACTCCTGCCGCTGGAATCCCGCCGCATGGTGAACAATGGCTCCGGCAGCTTCACGGCCTCGACACCAGCCTTTTTCAATGCGGAAATCAAGGGCTGGAACCCCATCACCCTCACACGTGGCGGCACCCCCAAGCTGGGCTTCATTGAGCTGGCCAGCCCCATTGCGCTGTTCCGCGTCGGAGAGCCTGCTGTGGCGGCGCTCTACTATCTGGCGGGCACCCAGCCCCCCCCCGGTGTCACCAAGTTCATCTACGGCCAGTTTGACGCCGCGGAGAGCGACTTCATTTTCTACTCACCGGCATCTCTGAGCGTCACCACCCGGCGCATCGACCCGGCAGGCACCGCATTTTACGAGCCTCTGACATTCAACTTCCCGGCCCCCATCCGCGAGCTTGTGCGGCTGCCGGACGCCGCGCGGGACCGCGTGCTGGTCATTCCTTACCTCGGCATTCCCGCCGTTTATGATTACGACGGAGCCACAGGCTTCACCTTGGTGGAGGAAACCCCGCCCACCGGCGAGGCACCGGAAGAAGCGGGTGCCGCCATCGCCTTTGGCGACGGCAGCTTCATCCTGCTGCACGGGGACAACGCCCATCAGCTCCCCAAGGCCTTCTCTGTTTACCAGCGGGATGGCAGCGGCTACATCGGCATTCAGGGCGGCATCCCCCTGCCAAAGCTGGACGAGGCACCCGGCGTCAATGGCAACGTCTTCTTCTTCGCCGGCACCCCCATGCGGGAAGACAACCCGCCTCTTGTGGGCATGTGGAGCGTGGGCGACTGGTCGTCAAACCTCACCCTTGGCGGTTCACCCACGGTGTTTGGCGAGACTTTTCAAGGCACCGCCACCGGCCTCGCCGGTGCGTTCAGCCGCGCCATCACGCCCCTGCCGGCCGGCACCCTCGGCGCGCTGCCCAATCAGTTCATGCCAGACATTTCCGTGTCGAACCTGAGCAGCACACCGGCCGCGCTTGGCGACGCCTCCTCCGGCGTCGCTTTCTCACCGGACACGGCCACCCCGCACCGGACCGCCGTGCGGGTGCGCATCACAGCCACGGACCCCGGAGCCACCCTGCATTTCCGCCAATCCTCCGGCGGGCCCTTCGGCGTCTATGCGGGGCCGTTCTGGATCTTCACCGACACGCAGGTCGAAGCCTATGCCACGCTGCCAGGCGGGCGCCGCACCCCCGTGGCACGCGCGCACTACACCTTCGACCCGGCTGTCCGGCCAAAGGACCAGGACAGCGACAGCGACGGCGTGCCCGACTTCGTCGAAGTGGCCCGGGGCCTCGACCCCGACGGGGGTGCGGACACGGATGGTGATGGCTTCAGCGACCTGGATGAGATCCTCGCCAACACCTCGCCCAGCAATGCGCACGAGCATCCCGATCCGGACACGCGCCCAGCCACGGCTGCGCAGCTTCAGATCAACGTCACGCCGCTGCCGCTGGATGGCTCCACCAACTTCCCCGCCTACGCCCAGCAAAACGTGACCGTGGAGTGCCACGATGTGGGCGGCGTGCTGCTGGGGGCTGGAAAGACCACACTGCCAGCCAACAAGCCCGCCGCGCAGCTTGTGGTCGATCCGGTGGACGCCCAGCAGCGTCTCCTCGTCATCAGCACGCCTGCGCACTTTGGCATTCAGACCGGAGACGCCGACAAACAACGCGGACGGGAGCTGGTGGGCCTCGTCCCTGTGCCGGACGCGCCTGTGGTGAATCCCGCCTTCCACTTCGACCCGTCCATGTCCCCCGCCGTGCAGGCGAATGCCTGGCGGGACGCCTACGCCGCCGCGCTGGCAGCCGCCCAGCGCACGCCGGTGGAGATGGCTCTCAATGTCGATGATGTGCTCGCCTTCGTGATGATGGAGACCCGGCTGGGTCTGCTGCTCTCTTACCGTGGCATCGGCGGCTCCGTCGATCCGGCCTCGTTCACATCGTTCCGCGTGGGTGAGCGTTCCCCGCACTACTCCAAGCCTCTCACCGCCAAAAACCTGCTCGAGATCGAACGCCCGGCGGCAGGCGCAGCGCCCGAGTGGGCCACCACCGTACGGGTGCGTGAGTTCCTGGCGCAGGTGAACACCCTCGTCCAGAACAGCAGCAACCATGCGGGCATGACCGCGCTCAAAAAAACCGCGCGGGAGATTTACCGCATCAGCAGCGGCCTGCACAATGCCTCGCCCTCCACCTACGCCTCCCCGCTCGACACGCTGCGGAAGTTCTTCCGCTTTCACCAGCTCGATGAGGCCTATCAGGGGAAGGCCGCCCTCACCCCACAGGAGATCGATGACGCGCGCAACTTCGTCACCAGCTTCGTCTTCAGCTCCCCCTCCCGCCCGGTCGTCCGTCTGACGCTCAAGGCGCCCGGCCATGTGCCAGGGGAAGGCCGCTCCCTGGCCACCAGCCTGAATGGTTCCATCACCTACGAGCTGCTCGACGCACGTGGCAACCCCTACGAGCTGCCGGAAGCCTTTGTGCTGCCGCAGGGCGCGCAGATTCTCGTCACCGCGTATGACGACCTCGCTCCCGCCTCCGGCCCGCGTCCGCTGGAGGTGCTCGCCGTTTCCCTGACCGTCGTTCCTGAGCCCGGGGTGAACGATGCCGACGGCAACCTGCTCAACGACGACTGGGAGATGCTCTTCCTCGGCCGGACCGGCAACGACGCCTTCTCCATCCCGCCAGGCAGCAGCCACAGCCTGCTTCAGCAGTCCCTCGCCGGCACTGACCCGGCAGATCCAGCCAACACGCCGGCCGAAGCGCCCGTGGTTTTCGACTTCGCTGACGTCATCCCCGCCCCCGAGCGTGCCGCCAACGGCGACTACACGCTCTACTTCCAATGGCCCACCGCCTATCTCAATGTCTTCAGCTTCATGGTTTACGAGTCACCCGACCTCACCACCTTCAGTCCCCGCCTAGCCACCATCACCCATCTCGGCAATGGCCTGCACCAGGCCGTCATCACGGGCGCCAGCAACCCGCGCGCCTTCTACCGTGTGGGCGTCCGGCTTCGGTGAGAGCTGGCCGTGGCCGCCGGAAAAAATTGGAGCTTGGCTGGACGAATCATTGACCCCGATGATTTACGAAACCTTCGCCGTGCTTTCCAGGGTGTAGGCCTGCACCTGAAAGGCCTGGCCGAGGATGCGCAGATCATCCCCCGGGTTCAGCGGGGCCACCTCCCCCGTGGCGAGGCGGCGTCCATTCAAGTCCACCATCGAGGCGGCCGTGGCCTCCACCCAGAAACCCTCCGTGTGGTGATGAAACCGCACCGCGCTGTTGGTGGGATCTGAGTCATCAAACACCAGACGCCCCGTGGTGTCCGTGGTGAGGCTGGCATCCGTGAAGATCCACGCCACCTCAAAAGGCAGGGTGCCGCGGTCGAGCGAATAAAGGGCGCAGGCCCCACGGCGCAGGGCACGGTGCTTCGACACCGGCCAGCCTGTGACCGCAGGCCCCGGCGTGGCATAGGCGGACCTGAGCGGGCGTATCTCCAGCGGATACTCTCCGGCGAGCGTCAGCGTCATCGGCAGTTCGGCAATCTCCTGGCTGCCCACGCGATGCCCTGCGGTGAACGAGGGGTTCGTGGTGCCAATGTCACTGAGGAAGATCTGCCCGTTTTGCATGAACACCTTGGCCTGCGCACGGCTGATGAGGCGGGTGCGGTTGTCATTGACGGGGTTGCTGGGCCGCAACTGCGCCACGTAGTCACTGTGCGTGCTGGCGCGGCCCATCCACACGGCATCCTCCGCCACCAGGGCGATGATGGGCTGGCCGCTCTCCACCGGCCGCAGGCGCAGGCGCGTGGCCGGCTGTGGGGCCGCATTGCGCAGATCCTCCGGCACCTGCAGCACGGGGCGGCTGTCCTTGGCCACGGCGGTGTGCCCGGCCAAGGCCGCCGTGAGCTGCGCCAGCAGGCGTGGCAGCGTCAAATCACCCGTCTGGTCTGGCGCGATCGCCCGGCGCAGCATGCCGTTGGTCTCGGCACTCAGCTCTGGCACGGGGGAAAACCTGGCAGGCCCCTCCCCGGACAGCTCCCCGGCATCCTGCCCCAGCAGCAGGAGCGCCAGACGCGCAAAGTGCGCCACCGGCCGCTCCACCACGGCGGCGTGCGCGCAGGTGGACTCCAGCACCAGCTGGGCCGCATCCAGCAGCAGCAGCCCGCCTTCATCCGACCCCGCGTCATTCTTGCCCGGCGGGAGCCAGAACTGCCCCAGGGAGGTGGCCACAAACTTCCGCTCCACCAAGCCCCACAAGGCTTCATACGAGGCATGGATGGTGGCCAGCAGGCGCGCCACGGTGGGGCGGGAAAATGAGCGGCGCTCGCGCAAGGCGTCCAGCAAGGTGCGGCCAGGGGGCAGAGGCCGGGCCACATGCAGGACACGGGGGCCGCCCTGCACATCCACCGGCCGCAGGAGCTCGGCACGCTGCCCCTGCTGCAAAGTCTGCATCAGCCCGCCGAGACGCCGCAGCGCCTCACCCACCTCCGCCGAAACATCCAGCGAGGTGATCAGCACGCTGCCAAACGTCGGATGCGTGGCCTCATTGAGACGCCAGGCCTCGCTGGAGCGCAGCTCCTGGGTGATGACATACCCTGGCGGCGGGGCCAGGTCCACAGGCGCGGCCGCTTCCGGCACGACCGGCGCCACGGCCGCCGGCGCAGGGGCCGGTGCCACCGCCGCAGATGCGGCAGTCGGCGCGGTGGTGGCCGCCTGCGGGGCGCCCCCGGTGCCGGTGATGCGCGCGGTGAGATGATGTGGGGCAGGCCGACGGAGCCCTGTGGCGGAGCCATTCTCCCCGCCGCCCAGGAACTGGGAGACAAACTCATCGAGGGACTCAAAGCTGTGGCGCTGCGCGCCCGCCAGCGCGCTGCGCAGCAGGGTGTTTTGATAAATCGTCAGCGTGGGTATGGCGCGGAAGCGCTCATTCTGCGCCCCGCCGCCCGCTGTGGCCCCCAGCATCTCCGCGCACAGGGTGGCCAGCGGCGTCACATACTCCCGCGTGTCCTCCGGCAGCGTCACCGTCTCTCCGCCGATGAGTGAGGCGGGATTGAAGGCCATGGTCTGCAGTGAGTCGGCCTGCGCGGCCGCCCCCCCGCCAAAGAGCGGCATGTCCGGCATCAGCACGGTGGCCGCGTTGTTTTCAAAATCCACCATCACCTGGGTGGCTTCCAGACTGAGGCGTGGCCAGCACTGCTCCACGGCCACGCGCAGCGCCTCCCCCAGCATGGAGACGAGCCACTCCACCTGCTCCACGCTGAGCCTTTGCTGCACGCGCAGGATGTCGCGCAGATCACGCCCGGGCGGCATCTCCGCCGCCATCCAGTGGTACTCCGGCTCAAACTTGAACTCTGTCACCGCAGTGAGCAGCGGTGTGCGCGGCGTCTGCATCTGCGTGGCCAGCAGGCGCTGGCGGGACAGCACCTCCGGCGTCAGCGGCCCATGGCTGGCCCAGCTGAGCACCAGCGGCCTGGCCCCCGGCTGCCGGGCCGGGCGGGCTATGGCGCGCCGGTGCAGCATGGAGGGGGCATGCAGCCGCCCCACCAGGTCAAACCGTTCAAGCAACTCCTGATCAAGGCGGGCAACGCTGGACATGCTGGGCTCTTCTCTGATTCAACAAAACAAGGGTTCACTCAAACCGGATCTGCACCGACTCCTGCACCGGCATGACCGGCGCTGGCGCAGACGGGGCCACCGGGCGCGGGGCCGCAGGTGCGGGAGCAGGCTGCGTGACCACCGCAGGAGGGGCGGACACACGCGGCGCCTGCACCGCAGGGATGGCCGGGGCGGGCCTGTCCTGCACGGCGGGCACCGGAAGCGGCGCGGACGGGACCATCCTCACCGGCTGCAGCACCGCAGTGCTGTCCGTGATGGAGCTGTTCAGCGGCTTCCCCGCCCACTGGATGACATAGGTGTCCGGCACCACCTGGGTGGGGGTGCTTTGGGGGATGGCACGCTGCCCGCCGGGCGGCAGCGGCAGCGGGATGGGTGTGTAGGCGTTCCCATGCACCTCTCCCTGCGCCTGCACCGTGGCGTTGGGGTTGGCCGGCCTGCTGGCGGCGCTCCTGGCAGCCGCGCTGTTGATGAACGAAACAATCTTCTCCTGGACCACTGCGACATCTGGCACCTGCCACCGACCGTCGGGGCCAGACTGCAATGGAAAAATCAGGCTGGCCAAGCGCCCCTGGCCATCCTTGACCTTGAACTGCATCTCCGAGTCATAACGTCCGCTGCCATCCGCCGCAGGGCGCGGACGCTTGATCGTGGTGTCAGCCAGGTATCCGGCGGGAATGGTGCGCGCCACCTTGCCGCGCAGCTCCTCGGCCTGGTTAAACAAGGCTCCCTCCAGCCGCTCCTTCAGTTTCTTTGCGTCCGCCTCCTGCGCGGCGGCCTGGGCGCGCTGCTGCTCCGCGTTGTTTGCCTGCGCGGCTGCGGCCGCCTTCGCCATGCTCAGCTCTTTCTCCAACGCGGCGATCCGCGCCTCCGCCTCGCTCAGCTTTTGCTGCGCCGCACCTGTGTCTGGCGCGGCCGGGGCGGGCGCGCCTGCGGCGGCGGCGGCCTGCTGGGCGGCGGTTTGCTGCACGGCTTCCATCAGGCTTTTCTCGGAAAGCTTGGTTTTGTCCCCCGGCGCATCCTGACCTTGGGCACACACCTGGCCAGCCATCCCGGCAACGAGTCCTGCAATTCCCAAAAATGTGGTGCCCGCAGACCGCCAGATGCAGTTAAGAGAAGACATGTTCATGTTCATAAGGTGGACGTACAACGCACCAGTTACTCAAATCGGATTTGTACATCCTGCTGTACGGGCATTAACGCCTTGGGCGCGGGCCGCGCGGCAGGGGGGGCGGGCTTCACGGCGGGGGCAGGTGCCGCCGCTGGTGGCGGGGCTGCTGGCGCTGGCGCGGCTGCGGTGGTGGCCGGACGCGCGGCGGGGGCATTGTCCCACTGCACCACAATGGTGGGCGCAACGCCGCCTCCGCCAGGAGCGGACGCGGGAACCACAGGCGTGCTGGGAGGCGGTGCAGCAGGCACGGCGGCTGGCGTGGCAGGTGCCACCGGCTGCTGAGGGGCCGCAGGCGCGGCGGCCACCGGCGCGGTGGATGCCGCAGTGCCAGCAATGTGCTGCCTCACATCTTCAATCCCGGGCATGCGCCACTGGCCGTCCAGCCCGGCCTGCACAGGGAACTCCAGCCGTCGCGGCTGCCCGGCCGCATCCAGCATGTTGAAGACCACGGCAGAGCTGAAGGCCGTGGCAATGTTTTCCGGCAGGCGCAGGCGCTTCACCGTGGTGTCCTGAATGTTGGAATCTGGCAAGGCCTGCTCCACCGCCTGCTGCAGGTCGGAGGTCTTGCTCAGGAGATCACGCTCCATGGTTTTGACAAACTCCCGGAAGCTGTCGGCATTGCCTTTGGCAGCGCCGGACTCAGCCTTGGCGGCGGCCACGGCCTCATCCATTTTTTTCTGCATGGATGCGGCGCGCTCTTCCGCCTCCGCCGCTTTTTGCACGGCTGCCGCAAGTGCCTGGGAGTTATCCGTCGCTGCCGCGCTGGTGGTGCTGGCGGCGGCTGCGGCCGCAGCCTCAGCGGCCTGTCTGGCAGACTCCAGTTCGGCAGTGGCCTCACTCGCCTTCTTCTCGGCGGCGGCCAGCTTTTCACGGAGTTGCCGCAGCTCCAGCACCTGCTCCTCGCTTTCCGAACAACCAGACAAGGCCAGCACTCCGGCCAGCATCGTCACAACATAGGAAGATGTTTTTGCACTCATAAAAAAAGAAACAGGCTTGACCGTGATAACGTGGAGGGCGTTAACTTGATGCGAAGCGCCTGATGCCAGAGCGCATCCTCTTCGTGAAACTAAAACAAAACCCTCCTTTGTCATGAAAAGATTCCGCCTGCTCCTTGGCCTCATCCCAGCCCTACTCACCCCTTGTCTGCATGCCCAGGAAAAGGCTGCTTTTGACATGTCCGCCGCCAAGAGCTCCGAGCTCGGACTGCCCAGCCCCATGGACAAACTGCTGGGCCTGGACGCCGCCCTTGCAGGCAAGGGCATGCCCTGGATCAGCGTTTACCAGGAGATCGCGCGCAACGCCGACCTGGCCAAGCTCAAGGGGGATGTGCATCTGTGCCTGGCCCTGGGTGTCCGCATTGCGGACGGCATCATGGCGGTGAAGGCGCAGGACGCCAACGCGCTCAACGAATGCGCCAGTGACATCGAGGATCTGGGGCGCAAGCTCAATGTTTCCGAGAACGAGCTCTCCCGTGCCAAGAAGACCCGCGCGCTGGCCAACAAAGGCCAGTGGACCCTGGTCTTCTGGGAGATGGGCTGTCTGCAGGTGGACATCATGCACTCGCTGAACCAGAAGGGCAATGAGCGCAGGCGCACTCTGATCATTGCCTCCGGATGGCTGCAAGGCGTGCATTATGCAGCCCATGTTATTCATGCAAAATACACGCCCGGACTTTCTAACTTCCTCCGCGAGCCGCTGCTGGTGAAAGCGATGATCTCCGCCATGGATGACCTACCTGCGGCAACCAAGGCGGACGCACGTGTCACCAAGATGGCGGCCGCCCTCAAGGAACTCTATGACATCATCAACATCCCGCTCGACGGCACCATCCCAAAAGAAAAGGTGCAAAGAGTTAATGATCTGGCACGGGAGCTCGCCGAAGAATTTGTTTCATAGATAAGACCAAAATTTCTTGCGGCACGTTTGATCAGTCGGTTAACCTATAACTCGTCATGAAGCTTCCCACACTTACACTTGCAATCATCGGACTTCTTAGCTCGGCCGTCTCCACTTTGCGCGCGGACCCCGCCCAGGCGGAAGATGTCGCCTACCGGATGGCCGACCCTTACATCCACAAGGCCTTCCAGATGGCGCCCACCGACCACTCGGGCATGCTCACCTCCGGCAACGCGGTGCGCTTCCTCATCCCGGTGGTGCGCGGGCTGGACTATGTGTTCCTTGTCGGCACGGATGACTTCGCGCGTGACGTGGACATCTATGTGTATGACGAAGTGGGCCAGCTGATCCTGGACGACCGCCGCTCCTCCAAGATCGCCGGCGTGCAGTTCCGCTCCTCCTACAACGGCACCGCCGTGGTTTACCTGCACATGGCGCGCGCCAATGGCCTGGCCTCCTACACCGTGCTGGTTGGCCGCCGTGGTGTGGCCAAGGAAGGCATCCTTGATGGCTCCGGCAACACCGGCACACAGTCCACCGACGGCTCGGGCTCCACCCCTCTGCCACCGGGAGCCCTCAAGAAGGAGGAGTAATCCCCGCTCCGCCGTTCCAACCGCCCTGCCCTCCAACCCGCCAAGCACTGACATCATTCATCCCTCATGAAAACAAACATTGCTCTCCTCCTCACAGCCCTCCTGCTGTCTAACTGCACTTACCACACTTACGTGGCTCCGCCGAAGACCACCACCACGACCACCCGCCGTCCCACCACGACCACCTCCAAACATGGTGGCAGCGTCAGCAGCTCCACCAACCCGGACAGCTTCCAGGCGGTGACGAAGCCCTCCACCTACAGCCGTTGATCTGGCCAGAGGTCAGGACAGACCACACATCCTTCGCAGGCCGCCTCCCCCGGGGGCGGCCTGCTTCTTTTTGGCCCGTGGCCGCCTTGCGACTTGAACCCGGCGGCTGTCTCCACGAAACTTCCACCGTCCCACGCGCTGCTAACTCATGAGTGATCCCGTTCCCACCAACCTTGATGAAATTGAGTTCGGAGCAACGATGCGCGGCCACCAGTCGGGGGACCTCGCCTTTGGCCGTTTCGCCCTGAAGCGAGTGCTTGGGCGCGGTGGCATGGGCGTGGTCTGGCTGGGGGCGGACACACTGCTCGGCCGTGAGGTGGCGCTGAAATTTGCCCCGGACACCCTCCGCTCCGACGACGCGGCCATTGAGGAGCTCAAGGGCGAGACACGCCGAGGCCAGGACCTCTCCCACCCCAACATTGTCAAAATCTTCGACTTCTTCCTCGATGACAGCCATGCGGCCATCTGCATGGAGTACGTGGATGGAGACACCCTGGCGAAGCTGCGCGTGCGGCAGCCCAACAAGGTCTTTGAGCCCCATCAGGTCGCCCGCTGGGTGGCGCAGATGCTCGACGGCCTCTCCTACGCGCACCGCAATGTGAAGATCGTGCACCGCGACCTCAAGCCCCCGAATCTGATCATCAACTCCCAGGGGGACCTGAAGATCATGGACTTCGGCATTGCCCGCAGCATTCAGGACTCGATGTCGCGGGTGACGATCGCCGGCAACTCCACGGGCACGCTGGCTTACATGAGCCCGCAGCAGGCCGCAGGAAGATCTGCCAGCATCTCCGACGACATCTACTCCCTGGGCAGCACACTCTATGAGCTCTTCACTGGCAAGCCGCCCTTTTTCTCCGGCGATTTCGGCCGGCAGATCCGCGAGGACGTCCCCCCACCGGTCAGCGAACGACGGATCGAGTTTGGCCTGACCGGCACCGAGCCCTTCCCCGCCCAATGGGAGGACGTGATCCGCCGCTGTCTGGCCAAGCAGCCGGAGCAGCGCCCAGCCTCCATCGAGGAAGTGCGCGCCCTCTTGAGCATCGGCGCGGGTGAGCATGCGCCCTCCCTGGCGCCCTCCGCCCTGCACGACATCACCGCCCCCTTCACGCGGGACCCGGCCGGGCCGGACACGCACACGCAGACCTCCCCCCCCACGCTTTCCTCCACCGCACGGGGCGTCACCGTGCGCGCAGGCGGCGGCCTCTCCCCCCTGGTGGACCCGCTGACACAGCGTGGCGTCACACAGACCGTCCCGCCCACCGTCAAGCAGCAGCCTGCGGCGGCCGCCAGCGTGCAGGAGGAGAAGCGCAAGTCCAAGTCTGGGCTGTACCTGGCCGCCGCAGCCGCCGTGCTGCTGGCAGGTGGAGCCGCTCTCTACCTGAGGCCCAGGCCCGTGGTCACGAACAGCACGGGGGAAAAGCCTGCGGACCCAGCCGTGACACAACAGCCGCAGCCTGCGGTCAGCGAGCAGCCGAAACCCACGGTGGCGGAAACCCCCAAGCCTGCGGCGGAAGAGCCCAAGGCCATGCCCAAGACACCGCCCAGCCTTGTGGTGCCGGACGGCTACCCCACCATTCAGGAGGCCCTGGCGGCAGCAAAACCCGGCGACACCGTACGAGTGAAGGCCGGCACCTATGAGGAGCATCTCAAGCTTGTGGACGGGGTCTCCCTGGCCGCCGCCGCACCTGGGGAGCGCGTGCTCATCACGGTGGATGGCAAGGCAGGCAGCGCCATCGAGGGCGACAAAATCAAGACTCCCGTCAAGATCAGCGGCCTGACCTTTGCGCATGGGGATGACTCCGGCAGCAGCACCACAGGCGCGCCCGTGGCAGGCATCCTCTCCAGCAACGTCACCTTTGAGGACTGCGTTTTTGAAAAAGGACTGGGCGACGGCGTGAAGGTGGAGGGCTCCGGCCGCGTGTCCCTGCTGCGCTGCGCCGCACGCCAAAACCAGGGTTCCGGCTTCCAACTGGCACGTGGCGCCAATGTCATCCTCGAAAAATGCCAGGCCTCCAGCAACGGCATCGACGGCCTCTCCGTCACCGGCCGGTCCAATGCGGAGGCCCGGGAGACCGACCTCACACGCAATCAGGCAAACGGCGTGGCGGTGGAGAAAGGCGCCGCGCTCAAGGCCCTGCAGGTCAACGCCGGTGAAAACGTGCTGAACGGCCTCTACGCCGTTGATTCCGGAACGCAGGTGGGCTGGAAAGGTGGCAGCCTCAGCAGAAATGGCTTTGTCTTCAATGGCAACACCAGCAAAGGCACCGAGAGCGGCCAGGGCGGCGGCGGTGTGGTGGCGGAGGGCTCACCGGTCATCACCATCGAGGACGCCCAGGTGGAAAACAACGCCAAGTCCGGCATCCAGCTCATGGAATGCTCCAGCGGCAGCGCGGTCCGCAACTGTGTCGTCAAAGGCAACCCCTACCGTGGCATCATGCTGATCGGGGCCGCCGGGCAGGACATCACGGTGGAGGGCAACCAGTGCCTGGGCGGCGGGCAGCACGGCATCACCGTGCAGGGAGCGGACTTCGCCCCCAAGCTGCTGCGCAACCACTGCGCCTCCAACGCGCTGACAGGCATCTTTGTTTACGCGGGCGCCACGCCTGCGCTGGAGGGGAACACCTTCCAGGGCAACAGCAAGGAGATCGAGAACGGCGCGCCGTAGCGCCCTATCAAGCCCCGTCACTTTTGGCCGCCCGCGCCCGGAATGCCTGGGCGCGTTGTTCGTGCTTCAGCATGCCAGGGGAAGCTCGAATCATGCTGAAGCCCAGCCTGCGACGGCTCGTTGGCGACGGGGCCGCCGCTTCAACGTCAGTCCACCAGCCGCACCACCGGCTTTGGCTTGGTGGCCGCAGTGTTGTCGATGGAGGCGGCATTGGCGCTGAAAATCTTGCCGCCCGCCGCTGTGGTGGAGGGCTGCAGCCCGGTGTCGTTCCAGGTAAGGCCGCTTTTGGCAAACATCATGCCAGTGGTCAGGGTCAGCACGCCCCCGCCCTTGATGGTGACGACGTCCGCGCCTTCCTGGCCATTGTTGTTGTCAGACACCACCAGTTGCAGCACTCCTTTGCCGTAGGTCTTGCCGCCCTGGCTGGCGGCGCGGTCGGGAATGTTCATCACCATCGCCGCGATAAACACCTCCGAGGCACTCGCCGTGCCCTCATCCTGCAGGATGGAAATCTGCGCCGGCTTCAGTTCCGCCGGCTGCTCGGCCACGATCTTCCGCACAGGAAAACCACGCTCCACCACGGTCACGATCTCCGCGTCCGCATCCAGAAAGAGCCGTGCCAGATCCACCGCGCCCATCAGGGAGCCACCTTGGTTGCCGCGCAAGTCCACCGTCATGAGCCGCGCGGAGGTGAGGCCCTCCGCCGCCAGGGCCTGCATGACCGCCTGCCCCATGCCCGCCTCAAACCGCCGCACGCGCAGCACGACCCCGCCGGTGTCTTTTTCAATGCGGAACGCCGGGGAGAGCGCCGCCGCCTCCCGCGTGATGGCCAGCAGCTGCTGCCTGCCGGTGCTTTTCTCAATGCGCAGCTTTACCTCGGTGCCGGGCGCGCCTTTGATCCACGTGGCCAGCAGATCCACCGACTGGCCTTTCACCGGCCGGCCATCCACTGACACAAGCTTGTCCCCCGGGCGAATGCCGGACAAGGCCGCCACGCTGTCTGGAAACGGGTAGCAGTAAAAGAGGCCGTCGCGCTCCTTCAAGCTCATGCCAATGCCGCTGCCGGGAGAGGCGCGGGCCTTGTCAATGCGGGCGGCGTCCTCCGCCGTCTCATAGCGGGTGTAGGGGTCTATCTTGCGGCAGTAGGCTGCCAGCGCCGCCTCTGCCAGCTCCACCGGGGCCAGCCGCTGCCCAGGCAGGGCCGCCAGCTGGGCCAGGTGGGTCCGTGCTCCCAGCAGGGCCTCCGCCTCCGTCTTCTGCACCAGGTCAGGCGCCGGAGGAATGTCCGTGCCGGAAATGATGCCCGAGGCATGCAGCTCCGCCAGGGAACGGCTGATCACCGTGGCCGCAGTGAGCGGGAAATAACAGCGTTTCTCAATGACGCTGGCGCACTCGCGCAGGGTCTCCACCGCCGCGTCCAGCTCACGCTCATCCGCCTGGGCAAACATGAGCCTGGACGGCAGCAGGGCGAACACCAGCATCGCTGCCAGCATCCATCTGCTGTGAATCCCGTGGTGGCCCGTCATTATTTAGTCTTTGAGGCGGTCACGCTGCGCCTGCAGGCTGCTCTTGCGCTGCTGCTGGCGGTAGTTGTCCGACCTCAGGTTGCGCAGCGTGTTTTCACGCTCCTCAATGCGGTAGTCGGCCTTCGTCTGCGACCAGCCGAAAAGGCCGCCCTGGGTGGGATCCCCCGTCGTCTCACAACTGACGAGGGACAGGGATGAGGCAGTCAGAAGCAGCAGACTGAACGTACGTGTGAATGACATGGGTATATCCTTTTTTGGAGGTTACGCACATTAACGGAATGGCGGGGGCGCCCGGCCTTATCAAACGTCGATTTCGCGGTTCAGGCTGGCGAGGCGGTCGTAGTTGCTGGACATCGTGCCGCGGGTCTTGCGCAGGCTGATGACCTCCTGCTTCAAGCCTGGGCTGTTGGCCTGGGTCAGCACTTCCTGCTGGGCGTTGATCTGATTGTCGAGCTTCTTGAGCTCCTTGGAAGACTCATTCTGCAGCTGGCGGATCTCAGCCTTCTTCTGCTGCAGCAAGCGGGTGTTGCCGGAAGACTTGGCGCTGGCCACTTCAGACCGGAGCCTGGAAATCTGCGAGCTCAGGCTGCTGTTGTAGGCACGGGCACGACGGTTGGCAGCGCGTGCTTCGTTGATGCGCTCATCCAGCATCTTCTCCGTGTAGGCATATCTGGCTTTCTTATTGGCCACATTGCTGCCGTAGGCATAGCCACCAGCACCACCAGCGGCGGCGCCCACGGCGGCGCCCGTCAGGATGGCGCCCGAGCCTTTGCCAGTCAGGGCGCCGATGCCGGCACCTGCCAGAGCTCCCAGAACGGACCCTGCCAGGGCACCTTCGGTGCGGGTGCGGCGGCCGTCATCCTTGATGTTGGTGCAACCGCCCAGAAGAGAGGCCAGAGTAACTGCGACTGTGAGACGAATGATGCGAGCGCTCATGAGTGTTAGTGGGGGGGTTAAGGAATCCCGCGTGATCAAATCATAACCGAGGGCGGTTGACCACTTCTTTTCTCTCCACTTGTGAAAACTACAGCAGAACCTCATTCTGCGTCCAGACCCACATCACGGGCAGGTTCATGCTCATGCCGCAGCCAAAGATCAAACGTCGATCTCGCGGTTCAGGCTGGCGAGGCGGTCGTAGTTGCTGGACATCGTGCCACGCGTGCTGCGCAGGCTGATGACCTCTTGCCTCAGCGTGGAGTTGGACTCCTGGTTGAGCACATTCTGCTGAGCTTTGATCTGGCCGTCCAGCTTCGCCAGTTCCTGGCTGTTTTCCTTCTGCAGCTTCTGGATCTCCGCCTTTTTCTGCCGCAGCTTGTTGGTGTCGCCAGAGGCCTTGGCGCTGGCCACTTCGGAACGCAGCCGGGAAATTTTGGAGCTCAGGCTGCCGTTGTAGCTGCGAAACCGGCGATTGGCAGCGCGGGCTTCTGCAATGCAGGCGTTCAGCCACTTCTCCGAGGAGGCATAGGCGCTCTTTGCGCGAACCACACTTTTGCCATAGGCACGGCTGGCAAAGTCGCCCACAGCACCACCTGCTGCGGCGCCCGCCTGAAGCGCGCTCGATCCACTCTTCTTCAGAGCGTCGATGTTGGTGCAGCTGCCCAGCAGGGCACCCATCAGGGCTGCGGCCGTGAGACGAATGGTGCAGGCACTCATAAGTGTTAGTAGGGGGGCGCGTTAGACCCTGGCGATCAAATCATATGCCGGGGCAGTTGACCACTTCTTTTCTCGCATGGGTTAAAAACAGTGACGTCTCCAATTCCCGCGTGCGCGATGAGAAAAACGTACTCTCATCTGCTGTCATCATCATGAAAGGCCACATTTCCGTCTGCGCCAGCGGCGCGCCCGCCAATCACTACACGCTCAGCAACGCGACCCTTGCCCTGGGCTCCGCCCCGGAGTGTGACATTTGCGGCGCAGGGATGCTCCCGGAGCACGCGCGGCTCGCCTGGGATCAGCGCTCCGCCACCTGGGTGCTCACACCCTCCTCTCCCGTGGCCGGCCGCTCCATGCGTGTGAATGGCGTGCCGGTCTCCACCCCGGTGTATCTCCAGCACGCGGACATTATCGAGATGCCGGATGTCTACATCCGCTTCCAGCGCGTGGCGGAGCCGGCCTTGTTTGGGGGCCAGCCTGCGGACGAGCTGCGCCTGGCCAAGCTCACCAAGGTCCTCATCGGCCGTGACACCGGCGCCAACGATGATCCCGCCAAGCTCTCGCTGGATGCTGAGGACTCCTCCATCTCCCGCGAGCATGTGCTCATGGAGAAAAACGCGGAGGGGGACTGGATCGCCACCGACAAAAGCCAGGCAGGCACCCCGCTCAATGACCAGTTCTTCCACCAGAAAAAGCTGGAGGTGGGGGACCGCATGCGCGTGGGCAGCTACACCTTTGAGTTCACCGGCCACTCCCTGCGCCGTGTGCCGCGCACCACGGGCGGGCAGGTGAAGGCGCGCAACATCGCCGTCATTCTCAAGTCCGGCCGCGCCATTCTGCGGGACGTCACGCTGGACATCGAGCGCTGCACCTTTGTCGGCATCGTAGGCGGCAGCGGCCAGGGCAAGTCCACCTTGCTCAATGCACTGTGCGGCATCAACCCCGCCACGGATGGCTGCGTTTACATCAATGATGTGCCGTTGAATGACACGCGGCAGATGGCCGCCGCCGGCATCGGCTTTGTGCCGCAGGATGACATCGTGCACATGGAGATCACCGTGGAGGAGGCGCTGCACTTCAGCGCCCGCCTGCGCCTGCCGCCGGAGACACCCCAGCGCGCCATCAACAGCCTGGTGGATGAGACGATCGACCGCCTGGGCCTGGCGGAGCACCGGCTGAAGCGCATCTCCCAGCTCTCCGGCGGCCAGCGCAAGCGCGTCAGCATCGCCACGGAGCTGCTCTCCCGCCCTTCCGTGCTGTTTCTGGACGAGCCCTCCTCCGGCCTAGACCCCGCCACCGAGTTCTCCCTCATGAGCCTGCTCAACAGCCTGGCCAAGACCTGCACCGTGGTCTGCACCACGCACGTGCTGGAGAACGCGCAGCTCTTTGACAAGCTCATCTTTGTGCAGGACGGCCACGTGGTCTGTGACGTGGACACCGAGAATGCCGGCGCCAAGAAGGACGACCCCGCGCTGGACATGGAGGACACGCATCACCGCTCCATCACCAACAGCTCGGAATTCCGCCTGCGCTCCGCCTCCGAGATGGCGCTGGAGTATTTCCGCGTGCCCAGCCTGCTGAAGGTTTACCAGCTCTTCGCCACGCGCAAAGACGAGGGTGGCAAGACTGGCGCGGAATGGCAGGCCGCCTTCAAGCAGCAGGACAACCGCCGCGAGCGCCCCGACTTCGGCAGCCCCAACACCGAGGTCACCACCACCAAGAAAGGCGCGGAGCGCGGCGGTGGCTATCTGCGCAGCCTGCTAGTCCTCCTGGCACGCCAATGGGCCATCCTGCGCGCGGATCCGCTGAACCTCGTCTTCCTGGCCGCGCAGCCGCTGCTCATCGCGGTGCTTGTGGGCTGGGTGGCGGATGGCGCGGTGCTCCGCTCCTTCCTCTGCATCGTGGCCACGCTGTGGTTCGGCTGCAGCAATGGCGCGCAGCAGATCGTGCGTGAGATCCCCATCTACCGCCGGGAGCGCGTGTGCGGCCTGGGAGCCAACTGCTACCTGCAAAGCAAGTATGTCTTCCTCGGCGCGGTGACCACGCTGCAGGCGCTGCTGCTCTTCATCGTCACCCTCTCCGTGGCCCATGTCTTCCATCCGCTGGATTTGGACAAGGAGGTCTTTCGGGACAAGATGACCGCGCGCCTCCACCCGCCCGCCGCCACGACCTCCAACGAGGCCGAGTTTGCCGTGGTGGAGCAGGGCCAGGAACAGCACCCGGAGGCGGCGGACACAGGCGCGCTCGAAGCCTCCATGGCGGAGGAAAAGAACCGCAGGAACTCCTTTGCGGTGAGCACGGTTGTGCATCTGGGCACCTTCTTTGAGATTGCGGACAATCTGATGGAAGCCACCGAGCCGCTGGAGGACCAGTCGCGCGAGTCCGGCCTCTCCGCGCCGTTGACTCTTTCCCGCGTGTTCGTCTTCACCGTGGGCCTGCGTCTGCTGGCCTTGATCACCACCGCGCTCGTCGGTGTGGTCATCGGCCTGGCCATCTCCGCCCTGGTGCAGAACAGCACGCAGGCCGTTCTGTGGGTGCCGCTTGTGCTCATCCCGCAGATTCTTTTCGGCGGTTTTGTCGTCACCCGGCCGGAGATGACGACCTCCGTGCGTGGCGCCAGCATCGTGGTGCCCAGCTACTGCGCGCAGCGGATCATGGACGTGGCCCACCTCTTCGGCCAGTCCACCCCGCGCATGTCCAACCGCACCCGCTATCCCGTTTTCCTAACCCCTGGCGGGGAGCGCGAGACCATCGAGTGGGAGACGCTGGATGGCACCCGGAGCGAGAACTACGACAAGGTCTCCCCCCACAACAAATCCTGGCAAAACCTTGTGGTCTTCCCCGGCCATGCAGGAGAGCACATCAATCTCTTCGACATGACCCGCGGTGTGAAAAAGTACCAGGAGAGCGTGGAGGAGCGCGGTGACGTCCGCTACCCCATGGGGATCATCTACCGCAATCTGCAGCCGGGCTGGATGGCCCTGGGCACGCTGAGCCTCTGGATTGCCAGCTGCTACGGCATCACCTGGTTCGGCCTGCTGCGCCAGCAGCGGCGCAAGTGAGCCGCCCCACGCCTGCGGGAGGCGGCACTGGTGCTGCTTCCCTGAGGGGAGGCACGACGCATCGGTGTCAGATGGCGCATCCGCCGGGAGGCTGGATGTCCCGGTCCGGCGCCGGCGGCCACGTCCCCGGCGGAAGCGGCGTCCGGGTTGAAAGAGCCTGCGCGATCTCACCTGGGTCAATGTGCGTGATGCAGCACGGCTCGGGCAGCGTGCAACGCCACTGGCATTGGTAACAGCCCATGGCGTGGTGCAGCCATGTCTGGCGTGCGCTCCTCCGCCATGGGGCAAACATCCCAAAATGCCCTCCTCCGAGCATGAAGACACCCGGCTTGTCCAGAGCGGCCGCGATATGAGCCGGCGCGGAGTCAGGCGCAAGCACGACGCCTGCTGCGGCGATGAGATTGACCAGAGCCTCCAAGTCCCCTGGAACGACCCACTCAACCTCCTGGATTTGCCTGCTCTCCAGGGCATCCTTCCATGGTCGCCTGTCTGCTCCGGGCGGCAGGCACCATTGCACACGCATGTCAGGCCGTTCTTGCAGGCACAGCCGGATGGCAGAGGCAAGGTGGTCTGCCGGATATTGGCGGAGTGAGTCCCCCGCGACCGGACACACAAGCAGCGGCCCGCCCTCCCTGACCACGGCGTTCCGAAGCGCAGGGATCATCTCATGGACCCCTATGCTGGAACCCAGGACACTTTCCACAACGCGACGGTGAGCCTCCAACTCCAGACAAGCGGAGGGCGATGCCTCCGGGTAGGGGCTGAACTGGCATCGGGGGAAAGACAAACTCGTGTTTTCTTTGCTGCCCCCCCACCGTGAGGCATGGCAGCGCCTGGCGTCGATCATCATGGCGATGGCATGCAAATAGTCCGAGTGCTGATGGCGCAGGCAAACGAGATGCTCAGTGGCGATGGCTCGAAGCCCGGCAGCATGCCGCATGAGGGTTATCACAAAATCCGGCCAAAACCGCCCGCAAAATGGTGGCATCACCAGCAGCGTGGCAGCCGGAAACTCCATACGGTACAGCGGGGCCGCGATGGGGGAGACGATCAGCAGGGTTTCCTCCTCCGGGAAAGCGGAAACCAGTTTTTTCACAGCGCCCAACGACAGCACCGCGTCGCCCAGCCTGTCCAGTTTCAGAATGGTGAGACGATGAAACCGACGAGGGCGAGGGCGCACGGACATCCGCAACACGGCGACGACGAGACGATAAACGAGTGTCCTCGCAGCCCGGAATGCCTTGCTCATGGCCTTCGTGCCCTCCTTGGGCGCCCGGCCCGCCTCCTGATCCGGCCCGGCAGAAATGGCCGCATGGCCACACGCGGGCCGTGCTTGTCACACACATGCGTCGCCACCTTCCCCGGGGCGAGGTTGGCCACCAAACTCACGGCGGACATCAGACCGGCACCATCACAGGCCTGTCCGGCAAGCTCCCAGACCATGCGCCATGCGCCATGCCCGTCCTCATGGACACCGCCACACAGCCCGCCAGACTTTGCCAGGTGCCGGTGCCGCCTCCCCTGGGCAGCAAGCTTCCGGCCTCGACGGATGAGAAGCGGGACCGGGGACGGGCAGGCTGGGCGCACAGCATCCATACGCGAATGCATCCACCTGGATTCAACGGATGTCAAAAACCAGGCGGATGCAAAAAGCCGAAGGGGATGAGTGTGCTTTTCGCCGCCTCCCAGCAGGGCTGGTGAAGGGGTTATTCCTGAGGAGCGGCGACAGTCTCGATCTGGACGCGGAAGAACCGGGCTGTGGAACCATCCGGCAGAACCGGGAACGGCAGGCTGAGCTTCTGGATGGTGCCATCGTCACTGAGCAGTTCCGGGGTGTCGGTGCTTGCGGTCCAGGTGGCAAGATTGCTGCTGAACTCGACGACATACCTCAGCCCTGCGGCGACGTAATCTGTGCGACGGTTGAACACGGCGCGCATGACGTCAGGCGCCGCAGGGGCGGCCTCGGCACGGATGCCAGTGTCACCGCTGCCGGCCTTTGGATTGAGCCCAAGGGCGAACTCAGCAAGGTTGCTCAGGCCATCGCCATCAGGGTCGGCATCGTCCGCAGCAGCACCTGTCGCATCGGTGCTGCCGAAGTTCTTGAAGCGCCAGCTCCGGCCGGGTGTGCTGGGTTTGACCTGCAGGGCAAGGCTCACGCTGGTGCTGGCACCAGCGCGGTCGGTGGCGGTGATGACCACAGGATGCAGGCCGGGGGCGATACGGCTGGTATCCTGGCTCCAGTTAAAGCGTCCGTTTTTGGCATCGACGATCATCTCACCGGCTGATTGGCCGTTGATGGAGGCCTGCAAGCGGACCTCTTCATTGCCACTGGCGGCTGCAAACTCCGCAGTGAAGCTGGCGGCATCTCCCTGCGCCACCTCCAGCAAGGTCCCAAGTGAAGACTCAGACTCGCCACTTTCCTCATCCAACGGTGGTGGTGGCGGCGGCGGCATCGGAGGCGCATAGCGCAGCAGCAGCGGCGCGCTGACATTGCTGGTGTTGCTCATGTAACCTGCCACCCAGGCGCCGCCCAGGCTGTCGGTCACCATGGCGTTGCAGCTGTCATTTCTCACCAAATCCGCGCCATTGTAACGGATTGCCCAAAGCTCGGCACCCGTATTCTTGTCATACTTCGCCGTGTAGATGTCAGAGGTGTTGTTGGCAATCAGACTATATCCAGTGGCGATGACGTGGCCATTGGGATCCAGCCCGACCACACTCATGCGGTCGGTCTTGCCAGCTGGCCCGGCGTAGAATGCATTCCAGATCACAGCGCCAGTGGTGCCGTTGAGCTTGAGAGTCAGTCCATCGTTGACCGCATTGACATCGCTTGCAGTGGCGGCAATCACCACATTGCCAGCCAGGTCCACTTTCAGGTCGTAGGCGGCGTCATTCTTGTTGGCGGGTCCGTTGTAAATGGACTTCCATTCTTCGGCCCCATCCGCGCCCTTGTAGCGGGCGCTGTAGATGTCAATGTTGGCACCCTGAGTGTAGCCGGTGACGAAGACATCACCATCGGCACCCAACGCCACGGCGTTGATGCGGTCCGCCATGCCAGTGACCCCGGCGAAGCGGCGTGTCCAGATGGCGGCACCCCCGGCGGCAGGCACCTTGAGGGTCAGTGCATCCTCGTTGTTGGAGGCATCCTGGGAGTAGCCAGCAAGCACCACCTCATCGGCGGCGGTCAATGCCAGGGCATTGACGACATCAATTTTGTTGAAACCACCATCGTAGGACTGGCTCCAAGCCACAGTGCCATCACTGCTGTTAAGCTTGGCGGCAAAGAAGTCCAACCCTGTGGTGACATTGACCAAATACCCGGCCACCACCACATCACCCGCGCTGGTGAGCATGAGGCCCACGGCCCGGTCCGCGCCGCCCCCGGCAGCGGTGCCAGTAAAGGTGCGCTGCCACTGCTGCACGCCTGCGCTGTCATATTTGATGACAAGCACATCGGTATTGGTGCCGCCCACAGTGGTGTAGCCGGCAACAAACACATTGCCAGCATTGTCCACCTTCACCATCACACCTTCATCCGCCAGATTGACGGAGCGGATGGTCTCCCACACCAACGCCCCTGCGGCGTCATGCTTGGCTGTGCGCAGATCCACACCAGTGCCTGCGCGTGTGGTAAACCCTGTGGTCACAGCACCGCCGTTCCAAACACCGCCAGTCATGTCGAGCGCCACGGAACGCGCCTGCCCGGCCCCGGTCCCTGGTGATATCGCCGCCCAGGTCTGTTCGATGCCGGGCATGATGATGACGGGGGCGCCATCCGTCACCGTGATGGCACGATCAACAGGCGTCGCAGCCGCATAGTCGTTGTCCCCAGCCTGGCTGGCCCGCACAACCACCTCACCTGCATCGCTGAACTCCAGGATGTTGCCACCTGTGATGGAGCCAGGTCCTGACTGCACGCTAAAGCTCACAGGCAGACCGCTGCTGGCAGTGGCCTCCAACGTCACCGTGTCGTTTTTGGAGGCGTTTTCCGCCAGGGTAAATGCGATCGTCTGGCTATCCCGCACCGTGATGATCAGGTCTGTGTCTGTGGCCGGCGCATACTGGGAATTGCCGCCCTGGGAACCGCGTATCACCACCTGGCCGACACCCGTGAAGGTCAATGTGTCACTGTTGGGTCCGCTCAGCGCCGTGGCGAGATGGCCGCCGCTGACCACGCTGTAGCGGACCACCCCGCCAGGGGCAGTCGCCTGCAGCCGCACAGTGGTTCCCACGCTCTGGATTTCCTCGGTCGTGAACACGATCGGGTTGGCCAGCTGCTGAGAAGGTGCCGCGACCCCATATTTCATGACCAAAAAGTCCGACGTGCTGGCGCTTGGGTTGCCAGAATAACCGGCCACATAGAAGTCACCGTTGAAGGATGCTGCCACATCGCGTCCTTCATCGTTCTTTCCAGCCACGGCGGGGGACGGGTGCGTTTCCGCCCAGAGCAGCGCGCCATCGGCGGTCATCACTTTTGCTGTGTAAACATCCAGCGTGCCATCGTTTGTCGAACTTACCGCGAAACCGGTCACCGCCACATTGTTGGCACCGTCAAGGGCAAGCTGAGCATTGAAGGCGCGATCACCGGAGGTGCTCAGCCCCTGGTTGAGGCGAGTGTCCCACAGTCTGACACCGGTGCTGCCGTCATACTTCGCCACAATACGCTCATGCAGATTGGAGGCATTGCGGGAGGTCCCTGCCGCCACGACATGGCCGTCTCCATCCACGACCACGTCGTAGAAACTGTCATTGTTGCCGAACGGATCCGTCACGGTCTCCCACATCACCGTGGCCGCAGGCCCGGCGCTGTCGCCCTGCAGCTTTGCCACATAGAGGTCATAGCTGCCTGCGGCATACAGGGAGCCTGCCACCACCAGGTTGTCGTTCGCGTCCAGCGCCAGACCGTAGAGCATGTCATCAAGGACGGCGCTCCCCACACGCTGATGGGTCCACAGGACGTTGCCGGCGGCGGCGGAAAGCTTGGCGGCAAACGAGATCTTTCTGTTGCTGCTGTTTCCTTTGTAACCCGCCACGAACACGTTGCCTGCGGAGTCCATCAGCACCTTGTTGGCGATGTCTGATCTGTTGCTGCCACCATCCAGGGCGTTTTCCCAGATCACCGCGCCGGCGGCAGACAGCTTGACCACATACATGTCGTAATTGCCGGAACCCGTCACCGTGGCCCCCGCCACGGCCACATTGCCGTTCGCCTCCACCGCGATGCTGGTGGCATAGTCCACATTGCTGAGGTAGCCGTTGTAGGTGTGGCTCCACAGCCTTTCACCGGTGGCCCCGGAGTACTTGGCCACCCACACGTCAGAGTTGGAGGGGGCCACCGTGGTAAGGCCCGCCACGATCACATCACCGTTGCTGTCCACCACAAGCGCCGAGCCTTCGTCATCCCGGTTGGTGGGGCCATTGTAGATGGTGTCCGGCTGGCTCGTCCAGACGGGGTCCGGCGCGCCACTGACGGGGTCATACTTCATGACGTAGATGTCCTTGTTGCCAGCGGCATTGGTCGTGTAACCCGTGGCGAACACCGCTGTCACCGTGTTGCCGCTCTTGTGGATCGCCACAGCCTTCGCATCCCCGTTACGCGGGGCCGCGTCCGGCCCGGAATATTGCTCCGCCCAAATCTTTTCAGCATTCCGTGTGATGACCGTGCCGGCCACTCCGATGCCAAAGGTCGGCTTGGCAGGGTCATTGCTGGAAATCGAGATGCTCCCGCTGCGAGCCCCCGGCCCTCCCGCCACAGGAGCAAAGGACACCTTGAAAGTAGTGGTTGCCCCCGGCACCAGAGATGGGGAAACGCCTGCGTCGTCCACCACGAACTCAGGATTATCCGACATAATCGAATCGATCTCAAGGTCCTGGGCGCCCAGGTTGGTGATGGTGAAGGTCTTTGTCTCGATGCCGAGGATGTTCACCGCGCCGTAATCGACGATCGAAACATTGTGGACAAGGCCCGTTCCTGTCGGCTGTCCGACAGCAATCTCCTGCGGGGCAACGGTGAGGACCACGTCATTGGCATCCGTTCCACCGACATAGCTGATGCGGACATTCATGCCAGAACCGAGGAAATCATAGGTGATATGTCCTTCGGGCAGCCCATTAAAGGTGCCAACCGTGGTGGACTCCGGAGCCGTGCTGTTGTTTGCAACAAGGATGAAGGAATCCCCAAGAGCAGGCGGGGTGCCAGGAACCGGACCGGTGATTTCCAGATTCACGCCGGTCAGATCCACGCCGTTGGACACGGTCAGCCTACGATAACCCGTTTCCGAATCCACCGGAGTCAGGGCATTGAACGGCAGGGCCAGAGTGGCGCCGTTGCCGAAGGTCACGGTGCTCGCAGTCACATCCAGTCCAGAGGGAGCCGGCCGCACAACGCCAGATGTGGCAAAGGAAACCGCGCCTGATGTTGTCAATGTTCCACCACTGTTCTGAACAATGTCGCCGCTGCTGACAAGCGACAGGCCTGCATTGGACGCAGGGCTGATGGCCGCGCTGACAGTGACCGCTCCCGCCTGGGCACTGCCAATCACAATGGCACCGGCAGTAGTAATTCGGTCGAGTTCCGCATCCGTGAGTCCCAGCGTCGAGGCTGTGTCTGCCCCGCCAAGATCAATGCTCCTTGCCGCAGTGAGCGGTTTGAGGGTGATGCTGTTGGTTCCCAGGGCCAGGGTGGCATTGGTCGGATCGATGGCCACTTTGTTCGCAGTGATGGTCACAGCGCCAGTGCCAGCAGCCGTGGTGAGCTTGGACTCAGCACCCAGCATCGCAAAGCTTTCATTGGTCAGCAGCGTGGGGCTGCTGCCTTCCGTTGCATTCAGAGCGATGGTGGCCGCGCCCGTGGACGAGATCGTGCCCCCATTGATGAGGATGCCATAGTTGCCGATCGAGAGAGCGTTGCTGAAGCCACCGCCCGTGCCGTTGATGACGATATTTCCGTTCACGGAACTGATGAGAGCGTCCACGTTGGGGCTTACGCCTCTGACGGCGACACCGACATGGTTGTCATCCCCGGTGCCGCCGGTGCCCGTGATGGTAATGCTGGCCGTCCCAGTGGAAAGCACCTGTGCGTTGGCCTCGATGAGAACGCCGCGCTGGTTGTCGCGGGCCATGTCGCCGTCACCGCCAGCGATCCCGTTGATGGTGATTGAGCCATTGAGCGCGATCACCCTGGTGTTCGTGTCGGAGAGGAAGACGCCATAATTGGAATTCGAAGGAGCCGCCGCACCCGTGCCGTTCAGAATGATGGCAGCTGATCCCTTGTCGATGATCTGCGCTCCATTCCTCATCACCAATCCCATGTGCGAGCCGCCAGAGCCAAGGGCAGGGGAGGTGCCGTTCACAGTGATGGCCCCGCGGAAGCTGCTGATCTCGATCGTGGCACCATTAAGGTAAACGCCATGCCCACTGGCACTGCTGCCCGTGTTCGGGCCGCCAGCACCGTTCAGGGTGATGGAGCCCGCATCGTTGCTCAGCCCGGTGCTGAGAATCTTGCCGCTTGTGCCGTGGACAGTGCCCACAGTGATACCCCAGCACTGAGTGGAGCTTGAACCTCGACCGGTCAGCAGGATGTCGCCCTTGCCCGCCGTGCTGATCTCGCCGGAGATGCCCATGCCATCGGTGTTAGTGCTCATGGGCACCGTGCCAAAGCCAGCCTTGAGCGTGAGGTCACCATCAACCACCGTGAGTGCTGTGTTGGTGTTCTGGACGATGTTTCTGAAGGTTTCAGCGTTGAGAGAACTCTCTCCTGTGAACTCGCAGTTGCCGCTGAAGGTGATGGTGCCAGCGGAGTCGTTGTCAAGGAGCACGGTGAAGTTGTCATCAAAGGTGCGCCCAGATGCCGCCGAAGCACGGCCCTCAAAGGTCACTGCGTTTGCCCCTGCGGCATCAATGATGCTCACATTGGCCACGCCGCTTTTGCGGATGGTCAGGGTGTTGGTGCCATGGCCGGAGACCACGTTGCTGACATCGGTGCCGTTCCAGGTCCCCGTGTTGAGCACCAGGCGGTAGAACTGGTCCCCTGGCTGGCCGCCAATCAAGGGGGATGCCGGAGGCACCCGAACTGTGATGGTCCTGCCGCCATCGGCCACTGCGGTGACGGTGTCCAGGCCTCCGCCTGCATTGTCCGTGACAAAGTTGCTCACGGTTCCAGTGACAGGGAAACTGAACTGAGTCTCATCGACATCATTGCTGTGGATGACCACATTTCCGGCAACCGTGGTCACCGTGGCCGCGTCAAACCGGACCGTGAACTTCACCGAAGCGCCGTCCTTGAAAATGTTGATGGGGCTCATGGGGCTCACCGCCGGGCTGACCAGCGTGTAGCCCGCAGGAACGTCGATGGCCGTCACGGTCAAGGTTTCGGTGCCCGTGTTGGACAGGGTGAAGGTCTTTTCCACCGGCTGGAGATAGAACGGCGTGCCAAAGCTCACTGGAGTGGCCTGCTCATCGGTAAGTTCAACAACAGGCGGACCATCCGACTCAACCACCAGCTCAGGAGAACCCACGATCTGCAGGGTCACGTTGTTGCCACCATCATTGAGGATGATCTTGCCACCAAAATTGCTGCCGTTGATGTTGGGCACCACGTCGAAAAGCGTGTTGGCAAACATGCCCGTCACCGGATAACTGGCGGTGGCAATCACGAATTTGCGGCCAATCTCTGCATCAACAGGCACATAGCTGCCCTCGGTGACAATGAGATTCACTCCGTCAATGTTCAGGTTACCACTCACCGTAAGCTGACGATAGCCGTTCGTGTCTTCGGAGTTGGCCACACTGGCCAGGCCCTTGATCATGATCTCCAGATCTGTCCCCACGCCAAACGTCAGGTCGCCCGTGACATCCGGCAGGACTCCCGCCATTGGCAAGGCATCCGGAAGCGGCTTCACCTTGCCATTCACAGAGGTCAGTTTCACCGTCCCTGTGCCGCTTGTGGCAAGAGTGCCAGTCGTGGCATGATTGGAGGTGTTGTTCTGGGTGATGTCACCGCTGCTGACAAGGCTGAGATTCACATTGCTGGCCATTGTGACTGGACCATTCACCGTGATCGGTCCCGCAAGGGTGTTGCCGATGATGCAAGTGCCGCTCAGCACACGAGCTGTTTCCCCATTGATCAGACCAAGCACCGTGCCTGCCGTATCCGCCGGCGAAGCATTGGTTCCACCAATCTCAATGGAACGACCGTTGGTTGTGGGGACGAAAGCAACCGAGGCCGCCCCCATGTTGAACTGGCAACCCGACGTCCCCGTAGAAAGAGCAATGGTATCCGCATTAACAGTAACTTTTCCGCTACCTGCGGAGATGACGCGTGCGGCATTGGTCGTGGCGAAAGCGTTGCCTGTGGTGTTGGCTACGAGCTTGGTCCCGGTGATCTCAAAATCCGCTGAGGTTTCCGAGTATAGACGCACACCATTACTGTCCAAACGCACGCCATCGCATCCCGTTGAGGTTGCAGGGATGGCTGCGGTGCCACCGGAGATGCCTCTGATCGTCACCAAGCCGCTTTTCGAACTGATTCTCGTCCACTGGTCTTCTGGGTCGGTGTGCGGGCTGCTGTCGTTGATCCAGACCCCGATCATATCATCATCGCCACCCAGCCCGGCCGTTCCTTCAATGAGGATGGGGGCATCATCGGTGGATGAAATCTCCACGTTATCAGCAATGCGCACACCGCCGCTCTGATCTGTCTGTGAGCTGGCCAGCAGATCTCCGCCAAAACCACGGATGGTGATGCTTCCCTTGGCGGTTTGAACCTGCGTTCCAGAGTTCATAATGTAGACCCCGTAATTGCTCGCCGCCCCCGCAAAATCTCGTGTCGAATCAGCGCCAGTTCCATCAATGCTGATAGCAACTGGATTGGTCAGACTCGAGGAGCGGACTTTGGCCCCTCCATCCAAACGCACGCCCATGTTCACAATTCCATCCGAGAGGGCGGCCGCTGTTGACACACCATCAATGTCGATGGTTCCCCTGGCAGAAAGCACCTCTGTGCCGCCACCATTGACCGCCACACCACTGTTTGTGGAAGCCGCGCCCGTGGGCGCGCTGTTGCCCTGAATCGTGATGAGTGTGTCGGCGGCAGTGCTTTCGGAACGGATCTTGGCTCCTGAGAGAACATACACACCGTTGTTGTTTGACCCGCCTGTGGAAACAGCTTTGGAAGTTCCGATGAGGTTGATGTTCCCTTGGGCGGTGTACACCTCTGTACCTGCTCCCGAGACCAGAACCCCCGAATTGTTCGCCGAAGCGACGGTGCTCGCCCCGCTTTCACCCGTGATGGTCAGATTGGCCACCCCCTGCGTGTGTATCTTTGCCCCCGTTGAAATCTCCACCCCCGGGTGGCGGTTCCCCGATCCTGTCGAGTGCGACACTCCAGTGATGGAAACAGGCAAATGACGTGAAACCACCTCCGCTCCAGTGCCGGTGACGATAACCCCGTGACTGGTGGTCGATGCCCCCGTCGTTGCGGCACCGTTACCGGTTATGGTGATCTCAACCGGCTCAACGCCAGATGCCGCCATGACTTTCGCACTATTGATGAAGACCCCGCTGTTGTTTGACCCTGTGGTGGCAGCATTGGAGACGCCGACGATGTCGATGTTGCCTTTGGCGGAAGAGATTTCAGTAGCAGCTCCGTTTAGGTGCACGCCGTAGTTTGAGCCGGACGCGGCGCTTGCAACTGCACTGTTGCCGTTGAGCGTGATGTTGACAGCCGCCACGGTCCCTGTCGCACGGACATGTGCCCCGGAGGTGATGTAAATACCATGGTTGTTGCTGCCAGAACCGGTCGAGTCGGAGGTGCCTGTCAGGACAATGTCCCCAAGCGTGGACGAGACGCCAGCCGTAGTCCCAGTAAGGCAGATGCCGTAAGCCGAATTGTTGGTGGAAGCAAAGGGGCCGCCAGTGCCAATCAGTGTGATCGTCCCCGCACCTCCCGCCACACTTGTGCTGCTGATCCCGCCACTTCCCCAAGCGGAGCCAGTGATTAGAATGCCATTTCTTCCGGTGGCTCCATCCCCGCCACGACCGTTGATGAGAATATCTCCGCCGCCAGTGGTAATCACCGTGCCCGCAATGCTGACACCGTGGCCCGCCATTGTCGTGGCAACCGGCCCCCGGTTGGCGATGAGCGTCAGATCACCCTCCTCAACAGAGATTCTGCGCAACGCGGTCTCCGAGTTCGTCGATTGCTCAACAGAGGCATGAGTGAACGCATTCAGGAAATTGCTGCCGGTGAAGTCGCAAACGCCCGTGAAGGAGATGATCCCAGCATCTGCGCTGTCCAGCCTGACCGTGAAGCTGTCGTCAAACGTCTGTGCCGGAGCGGGATCGGCGTACGCCGTGCCTCGGCCCGCAAAAGTGACCCTCACTTTGCCTGTGGCCGATGACTCCTCCGCATCGAGAATCCGGACTTCGGTCACAGCGCTCTTCTGGATGGTCAGGGTGCTGGTGTTATGACCACTGATTCCCGGGCCAAGAGTGAGGATGTTCGTATCAGTCCAATTTCCAGTGTTGCGCACAAGGGTGTAAGTGGTGCTGTTTAGCACATTGACGGTGATCACCAGGTCTGTGTTCAGCGTGTTGGCGACACCGACACTGAGGATGCTGCCGTTCAGGACAACCTGATCAGTGGAAGCGCTGCTCGTGCCGATGACCCGGAAGGTGAAGACCCCTTCTGGGGCATCCATCGGCGTCGGATCGTTGCTAGTGATTGTCACATCACCGGAGAAGGATGCGCCGACATCACCATTGAGCTGTACCTGGAAGGTGGCGCTGCCACCTGCGGGAACCGAGGTGGGAGCATTGAGTACCGTGAAGCCGCCGGTGGCGGGAGGCGTGATCGAGGTGATGGTCAACACTCCTGTGCCAGGATTGTGGATGGTGAAGTCCCTGCTCTTCGAAACACCAAGGGTGGTGCTGCCGAAATCCACCGGCGCAGCCTGTCCGTCCGTAAGCTCAGGGGCGGCAGTGCTGGAGCCGTCATGAACCGCAATCTCCGGCTGACCCGTGACCGTGAGCACCGCCGCATTGGCTGTGTAGGTGAGGACCGCGCTCTTGTCCGAGCCGAAGAAGTTCAGGTAGGTGTGGTTGTTGGGTTTCTCGAAAAACTCACCGGTGAGGCCGCCCGAGGCGCTGACCAGATTGAAGGCGTGGCCCAACACCGGGGTGTAACCTGTATTGGACAGCACAAGATCCACATTCGCGATGTTCGCGGCACCGGTGACGTTCAGGCGGTCGAAGGTGCCAAACGGCGACGATGCCGAGTAGCTGGCCAGTGAGAGCGGGAGCTTGGTGCCCGATGTCACCGTGGTGGTGGCGGCGATCACATCGGCGTTCACACTGCCCACACCTGGCTGGTAATTGCCAGATGCTGCGGTGGCATTGACGGTCAGGCTGCCGGTGGCACCCGCGTTCACCAGGGCGCTCTGGATGATGTTGGCTCCGGACACCAGCACCAGATTGGTGGGGGTGGCCGGTGCTGTGCGGCTGATTTCCGCGCTGATGGTGATGGTGCCGCTGTTGGCCGCGCCGATGGTGATGGTGCCTGCGGTGATGCGGTCCAACTCAGCATCGGTCAAACCCAGGAACCCACTGACAGTTCTGTCGTCAGCAGCCCCGAGGTTGATGGCCCGTGCAGGCGTGGCAGGCCTCAGAGTGACGGCGTTGCTGCCCACGTCCAGCACAGCGGGGGAGGCAATGTTGATGGTGTCGGCATTGATGACGAGACCGCCCACACCCGTCGAATGAATGACACGTGCGCCCGAAATGACGCTGAAGGCGGCGCCATTTGTCGTGGGAACAGGACGGCTGCCATTGATGGTGATAAGACCGCTGCCGGTGGAGGCCACCTCCACCCCGACACCCTCAAAACGCACCCCGTCAGTGTTGGCTGAATTCGCGTCGCTACCCCCGCTGGTGCCGGTGATGCTGATGTTCCCATTGACCGAACTCACGCGGCACAGGGTGGTGGCGCTGGTGTCATTGATGTAGACCCCGTACTGATTGTCGTCACCACCTGTGCCGGCTGTTCCGACGAGTGTGATGCTGGCATCATCGCTGGAGGAAATTTCAGCGTCGTTCGCGATGAAAATGCCCATGCTGTGGTCGGCCAGGACAGGTGAGGCACCAATAAAGTTGCCGCCCGTGCCGGTGATGACAACACTCCCCTTTGCGGTGGAGATTTTGGTGTTGGTCCCAGTGAGATAAACGCCGTGGTTGCTGGTGTTAGAGTCAGTTGCCGTACGGGTGGAGTTTGCGCCGGTGCCATTGATGACAATCGGAACGCTGCTGCTGGCAGTGGAACCCACCTGCGCGCCAGCTTCCATGCGCACGCCGATATTCGACGTGCTCGTACCCACGGCACGGGATGTTCCATTCAGGGTGATGGAGCCAAAGGCCGTCGTCACCTGGGTGTTGGCCCCTGTCAGGTGGATACCATAATTGCTGCCGTTAGCCGCAGGGGTTCCGGAGAGACCCGTCAAAGACACACTGGCATTGGTGGACTGCACCTTGGCACCGTTTTCCATGTAAATGCCGTGATGGCTTGCGTTGCTGCCATAGGCCGAGGAGGTGCCGGCCAGTGAGAGGGCCCCAAGGCTGGAGTCGACCTTGACAGTGGAACCGCTCAGGTGAATGCCGTGGCAGGTGCCAGCCGTCAAACCTGAGCCGCCATTGGTACCGACAAGGGTCACCGTACCAACGCCCGTGCTGAGCACTTGTCCGCGCTCATTGTCAGAACCCGTCAGCAAAATGCCTCGGCTGCTGTTGCCGGAACTCCCCCCCTTGCCCAGAATCTGTATGGCACCCAATCCGCTGCTGCTCACCGTGCCGCTAGAGGTGATGGCCGTAAACCCCCCCGCTGTCGGCGCGACCTGCTGGTTGGCGGACAACAGCACATTTCCATTCACAACACTGATGCTTGCCTCAGTGCCGATGAGGATGTCGCGTGGTGTGGTAAGTGTAATGCCTCCCTCGCCCACTGTCCTAAGCCTGGTGGGGGTAGGCAGGCTGCCAGCGTTGATGTTGATGGTGCCAGTGCTTGACTCAAAATAGATGGCACCCGTGCCGGTGGTCTCCGTCAGAGAGCTGATCCCGGCGGCGAGGGTCGATGCGGAAATCGCGCTGATGGAGCCATCAACCGTGCGCAGAGTGGAATTATTTCCGGTATTGACGGTGGACACCGTGGAGACCAGGGAAATGTTGCCGCCGCCAGCCAGCACTTCCACCAAACAGGCCCCCAAGGCCACACTGTTTCCTTCGAAGGCAATGTTGCCGCCGGTGGTGGTGATGGTGGAAGCCCCAGAACTGACGCCGCTAGCTGTGGATTTCAATGTCACTGAGCCGGACTCGGTAGTGGCGGTGAATGCTGTGGCTCCGTTGTTCCACAAACCTGCGGACTGGATGAGGATGTTGCCCGAGCCAGTCGTGGCAAAGGTACCTGTGCCGGGCGCAAAGGCACCCCCGGCATTCAATGTGACATCACCGCCGGCGCTGGTGATCTGAGACAGCGTGCCGACAGTGATGTTGCTGACTGCCCTGATGCTCACAGCACCTGTGCCGTTGGCCTTGACGACAGCATTGCCGCTGACGGTCGCAGATGTTCCGGCATTCAGTTCCAGGTTGCCGCCCTCGGTGGTGATGGAGGAAGCCCCGGTGGTGACGGAGCTGCCGGTGGACTTCAGGGTCAGTGTGCCGGACTCGGTGCTGGCGGCAAAGACAGTGGCCGAGGTGTTCAAGGTGCCGCCGGACTGAAGGAGAACATCGCCAGCGCCGGTCGTGGCGAAGGTGGCGGTGTTGGGCGTGATAATGCCGGTCGCATTGAGGGTGACATCCCCGCCGGCGCTGGTGATCTGGGCCAGGTTGCCGGTGGTGATGTTGTTGGCGGTGGCTGTGAGGCTCACCGCGCCCGTGCCAGTGCTCCTCACTTTGGACGAAGCCTGGACAGAGATGCTGGTCTGGGCCTCCAGGGTGACACTCCCTGCGGAGGTCACCTCAGAATACTGGTTGACCGTGACGCCCGCCAAGTTGGAGTCCAGGGTGACCAAGCCGCCGCCCGTCACGACGGCCTTGTCGGTGTCATCTGTGGGGCTGGCGATGCCGATGGTGATGGCACCGCCCGCAGTGGCGGTGATTGTGCCGCCCGCCGTGATGCTCGACTTGGAATTTGCCGTGATGGTGTGGGTATTGAGGGCACCTGCGGTAAGCACCACGTTTCCGGTCGTGCTGGAAACAATGCTCTCCGTGCTGATGGTCAGGCTTGTACCCGCCACAAGGGCCACAGCCCCATCGGCCGCAGTGATCGTGGAACCAGCACCGGTGGTGATGATCGGACCGGTCAGGGAGATGTTCCCGGTGCCTGCGGCCGACAAGACGCCCCCTGTAGGAATCGTAAAGCCTAGGGCGCTGTTTCGCGTGGTGGAAGCAATGAGGCTGCTGTTATTGGTGAAGGGGCAGCTTTGCGGGAAAGTGAAGGTCCCCCTCGAACTGGTGCTGTTGTCCAGCCGGATCTGGAAGGTGTGCTGGAAGCTGGCCCCGGAGTCGACGGCCAGCGTCAGGTCGGCCGCAGTAGTACCATCGCCGATGATCACCTGGGTGAGGCCAGCCTTCAGAATGGTCAAGGTGTTCGTGTTATGGCCGGACACCACCAGATCGTCAATACCAGCCCAGTTGCCGGAGCCTGCCGTGCGGGTGAGTATGTAGGAAGTCGCATTTGCCGTCAGGGTGAAGGCCGTGCCCCCCATGGGAAGCCCGGCAATGATGGTGCCGCTCTCGTTGAAGAAGTTGCCCTCCACGCCCTGCCCAGTGACATCGATGGTAAACGGACTCTCATCCAGGTCGTTGCTCTCGATGGAGATCGTCGCGGCGTGCGCGCCGACAGTCCCTGGTGCGAACTGCACAATGAAGGTGGTGCTGCCCAGAGGACCACTGAGAGGACTTGCTGGCTGGCTGGTCACCGTAAAGGCGGCACTGCCAGTGATCTGAACCCTCGGTGAAGCGGAGAAAACGAGCCCCGGAGCACCGATGTTCTTGAGAGTGAAAACCATCGCCTTATGCCCGCCCTGGATGGGCACCACTCCGAAATCCCGATCGTCACCACTGTTCATTTCGGTGCCCTGCTCCACCACCAGTTCCGGCCCGACGCTGACCACGAAGTCATTGCCGTCTCCAGCGGTATAGCTGGCGTAGGCATCACTGGCCGAGCCCAGGAAGGCAGGCAGGCCTGCGTTCTGAGGCAGTCCGTTGAACTCTCCAACGATGGCTCCTGCACCCGTCTTGCTCAGGAAGGTGAAGGCATTGCCGGTGGCAGGTATGAAGCTGTTCACAGCGGTGAACGTCACGGAAGCGCCGCCCAAAGTCACCGCGCCTGTGACTTCCCACTGGTCATGCTGTGTGCCTGCTGTGGTCCCCCCCACCTCAATGGGCAGGGTGTCATTGCCATCGAGCACAAGGTCGCCGTCGATGACGACCTTGCCGGGGCTGGAACCTGCGGCCAACGTCACCGACTTGGCAGAGGTGTTCACATTGCCCGGATAGGTGGCCGCAGGCACCTGGACAATGCCTCCCGTCTTGATGAAATCCACCATTTCCTGAATACGGCTGTAGGTGGGGGCACCATCCTGAGGGCAAGTCAGAACGAGCTTCGGGCTGGTAAAGTCGCCCTGGAAACCATGCGTTCCACGACCCGGCGATGTCTCCACATTGGTGTCGGTGGGAACGATGAGCAGAGGAGAGTAATCGATATTGGCGGACGCCCGTCCACAGATATCCGGCTGTCCTCCTGGAGCTGTGGCGGTGCCGCCAAAGGCCAACGGAATCAGATCAGCGTAGCCTGGCTCGACACTGTTGTTGGCACTGACCACAGGTTCGTCGGTTCCCAACCAATTACCACTCAAGTTTTTCACGTTATCCCCAGGCAGAGGAAGCGCTCCATCTGTCTGGCGATCAACAATCTGGCCATACCAATTGCCACTGATGTTGTTGTTGGTGATGCTGCATCCCGCCGCTCGCTGCACCGGGTCGTTGGTCCCAACACCATTAGGTGGCGCGCTGCCGTCCAAAAACAGAATCCCGACAGTCCAGTTTTCAGTGATCTCGTTTTCCTCAATGATCAAGTTGTCGGTCAAGTTTCGGATGAGCAGGCCTGTGCGATTGTTGGCGATGACATTGTTGAGAACGCTGTGACCGCTGCTATTGTTGATGTCGATGGCGGTACGCATCCCGGTGATTGTATTGTTACGGATGACATTACCCGTATACACAGGCCCTTGAATAGCAACGCCCGTGCCGTTAAGCGTGCCATTGGCGTTATTCCAGTCGGCGGTGTTGTTTCCCGCGCGGGTGATGGTGAAGCCTTCGACGGTGGCGTTGGAGGCATTGATTCTCACAGTGTCTGACCCGGTTCCGCCGATCGGCCCGATGATGGTCGTGGTTGCAGCGCCGGAGCCTTTGAGGGTGAGGCTTTCCGTCACAAGCACATCTTCGGAGTAGGTGCCCGGGCCAACGTTGACGATATCTCCTGCCGCGGCCGCACCGATCATCCGCTGGATCGAGCCAGTGGCGGTGACGTAAAGCTCGGTGGCCTTCACTCTGACGACTCCGAGATTTGCCGCGTCCGAGCGGTGAGAGATACGGTCTTCCAGGGCGAAAAGCTCCGTATCGCTCATGGCGGAAGGCAGTTTGGCACCGGAGCCGATATCAAAGCTGTTGTTTGCAGCATCGAGGTTGGTCGCCCAGGGGGCCATCAGCGTGCTGACGCCTGTGTATTCAGGGAACGGACCGGGCGTATTGCCACTGTTGCCATCCAGCAGGATGAAGGTGCCGATGCCTGCGTTGAAGATGTTGCCCGTGACGGTGAAGGCTCCGAATGCCGCAGCGTCGGAGTCGTGATTGTAGAAGGCGATCGCCGTGCCGGGCGAGCTTGGCGTCGAATTATTGAAGGTGTTGCCGGTGATGTTGGCGGAAATCGTGGTCTGCACGATGGATGCCGAATTGGAACTGATGCTCTTGGTGTTGACCGTGATGTGGCGGTAGCTGGACACGACACCGGGGGTGAAGGCGTTTCCGCTCACCGTCACGTTCTTGTAGTTCTCCAGGCTGATGGCCCAGTTGTGCTTGGTGAAGGTGTTGCCGGTGATGGTGGTGGGAATGCCCGACTGGTTGTTCTTCAGGCGCAGAATGGCAGTCCTCGGCGTCACCGCCACAATGGCCATTTCGCCATCGAAGCTGTTGTTGACGACACTGAGGCCGGTCACGCCTGCGTTGTGCTCGGCAAGCTCAACGCCACCACCCTTGAATTGGTTGTTTTGGATCTGAATCGACTGCCCGGTGACGCCGAAACGCGCCTGGATGTCCTGATTGATGGAGCGAATGTCGTTATTCTCAAAGGTGCCGCCGCACTCGTCCATGCTTACGCCGGCGCGGAAGAAGCGACCCTGGCCATTGGCCAGAGCGTCCGCCGCAAGCCGACCGGTGACGGTGTTACCGCTGACTGTCACGTGACCGCCGCCACCGTTCACCCTGAGAGAACCATAGTTGATGCCGATGGCGTTTTGATTTCCGTAAGCCCCTGCGGCGGGTCCGGCAGCGGATGCGTAGGGTGTGATCACATTATCCAGGACCTGCAAGCCGTTGATGGTGGTGGCAGGAGCCACGCGAGAGGCAATAACCGCGCTGTTCAGCTTGGACATGTCCACATCCATCTGGAAGTTCTGGATGGTGACGTTAGCCGCCCTGACGTCGATCAAGGTGGATCTGCCGGAAACGGTTCCTGTAAAGTTGAGGACAGGCTTGGTTGGGGCCGTTGCACCGAGGATGGACAGGGGCTTGGTGACAACGAGCTGCTCATTGTAATCGCCGGAGGACACTTTCACGAAACCGCCTGCTGCCACCCTTGCCAAGGCAGGAGCGATGGAGGTGTATGGCCGGAGGGGCGAGCCAATCTGCACACCGCTTCCATTGATACTGGTAGGAGCCCCGCCAGCGGAATCATCCACAAACACGGTGGAGAAGAGGGAGTTGTCTCCAGTCCCTTCACGCTGGTCTTCAACTGCCGCCATGTTGTTGGCCGCGCTCAGCACGGCCACGTTGGGGTAGTTGGGCACAGGCATCGTGTTAAGGATGGCAATGTCCATGTAGTTGCTGTCACTCCCAGCTCCCCATGTGTTGTCGGAGAAGGTCACAGTTCCACCCTGAAGCACCCAGCCTCGTGTGTTTGAAACATAGTTGGCGGTAACCTGGCCTGTGACCGTGTTATTGATGTAGCCAGGCTGCCGGAGGCCGTTGATTTCATTGTGGTGGATGTTGCATCCGGTCGCCGAAATAAGGAAGGCGCGAGTGGTACTGTTTGCGTTGGTTTCCGGATCGTAGAGACCGGAAAACTTACAGTTACGAACCTCCAGATTGGTCCCCGGTGAGTTCACAAAAATGAAATTGTGCTCCCCTGTGGGACTGTCGGTCCTTTGAAAATGCAAATCCTCGATGATGACCCCTGTGGCTGCGACAGAAAACACGTAACGACCTGAACCATTAAAAGTGTCAACCTCATCAATTTCAATGACCGAGCTTGCCGCCCCGGCCCCCTTCAAGGTGACAGTCTTGTTGATGATGACTGAGCCACTCTGCACCAAGGTCCCCGCCGCAATCTGGATGGTGTCGTTGGCATCGGCCGCAGTGACAGCCGCCTGAATGGTCGGATACACCGACGGAACATCACGTACCGCAGCCTCAGAAGAACCAGCCGAGGCAAACAGCGCCATCGACACAGCCAAAGCCGAAATGCAAGCCGAATTCCTAATCGTTGCGGCTAATTGAAGCACCAGACGCGCGTGATGTTTGACCAAGGATTTCATACGTTGAGGAGGAGTTGCAGGAACTGACAATCGTGGCTGAGAATTTTCACAAGCAAGTGACTCAAAACTGACCAGCTTCGCAGGTTATAATGAAGACAGCGCAGTGGAGGCGGGAATTCTGAATTAGCAGTATTTGGGTAGTCATACTAATCAGAGCAGAAATTTGGAGGCAACGAGCAAGGAAGGGGCCTAACGCCCATGAAGCATAATTCAAGAGGTGCCTCTTTGGCACGTGTGACACTCTTTGGAAAGCAAAAATCCAGCCTCAAACGCAACTTTTTCTGATCCTCCCCTGCAAACAGACCTCAAGCTTCACCTCAGTCCAACCGCCACAGTTCGCGCCCTCATTTGGCATGAACTAGATTACTCTTTTTGAGCAAATTACAGCCAAAAAGGCGCGCATTGAATGAGCCCTCCTCAAGCCTTTTGTTGAAAATTTACGCCAGAAGTCAAATGTTTAGCTTAAGTACTATTTCACATTAGCTAACATTCTTTTCCCCTCGCATAACTGACTAAAAATGAACAGCTTTAACAGGGGGAACAAATCAGGCAGGAGATGAAGCACATCTGCCTCGTCAATGCAACAACGTTTGCCGGGGGCTGACTCACCCATCTTTCTGATCAGTCACAACAAGCCGATTCACCTAGTCGAGCAGCCACCCAGGTTCAGCGGAACACCAAACATGGGTAGAGGACGCCCATCAGCCCCGATCGTGCCCGCCACCATGATTCCATTGCCTCCTTTGCCTCCTTTAAATGGATTCCCCGGGCACAAACAACGGCATGAGGCGGATGGGCTCGGAGGGCATGGTGCTCGTCTCTGCCAGCTGACGGACCACCAGTGTCAGACGGCTGGCGAACTGGGCGGGCTGGATGGCATAGCGGGCGATGGTGGGGCTGGCGGCATCCAGAATGGGGTCATTGTCGCGCGAGAGCACGGTGACATCCTTCGGAATGCGCCTGCCGCGGCGCATAAGGTGCATGGCCACGGTGAGCGCATGGGTGGCACCAGCCACAAAATAGGCGGTGGGTGGGCTCGGCGCGCGCAGGCAGTCATCCACCAGACTGCAAAGATGCGCGGGGGTGGCGTCGTGCCGCAGCACCTGGATGCGCACCTGCGGAAATGCCTTCAATGCGTCGCGCAGGCCCTCCTCGCTGGCGATGTCCCCGCCGTAAATGCCTTTGTGCAGGACAAGAGCGATGCGGTGATGTCCTTTGCGCCAGAGCACGGTGCCCGCATGGTGGCAGGTGGCGTGAAAGTCCACATCCACCGACGGCAGGGTGATGCCCGGGGCGCTGGAGCCCATGATGAGGCAGGTCAGCTTCTGTCGGCTAAACCAGCGCTGCATCGGCTCCTGGGAGTTGAGGATGATCCACACGCGCGCAGGGTGCTCGGCCACCAGTTCCGCCAGCACGCGCGCGGGATTCGCCGTGTAGCAGGCGGGGTTCACATGGAACTGCACCACGCAGCCCGCGGCGGTCAGCTTGGCCCGCAGGGTGTCCATCACAAAGGCGAGGCGTGAAGGCAGTGCCAGGAAGGAGGCTGGCATCAGCACACCGATCACTTTTTTGGCCATCGGCTCGGTTCGGGTGTTTCTGCCCCCCTTGATGCGGCGGCGCTGCCTGCCGGCCACCTCCAGCCAGCCCATGCGCTGCAGCTCCTCCAGGGCCGGGCGCAGGGTGCGGCGGCTCACCTGCAGGCTCTCGCAGAGCTGGCGCTCACCGGGCAGGAACTTCTGCCAGTGCCCGCTGCGAATACCCTCGCAAAGACTGTCCACCGTCTGGGCCACAAGGGAGAGCCGCCGGGGAAGCGTTGGATTGGAGGGAGCCTTCTTTTTCATCTGATGCACGACGATGACGCGAAAAGTTCACCAGGCAGCACGGATGCGGCAAACAGAATTCATGCCGCAGGCATCCTGCGAGGGCATCCCCCTCCCAGTGTCACTGTCAGATCTGGTCTCATGAAGAAACCACACCACGACACTTGTTCCGGCGGACAGCCGCAGGACGATTGCATGCACGATGACAGACCGTTACAGCCACTCCCGCCGCCTTTACGAACGTGCCACTGAAAGCATCGCCGCCGGGGTGAACAGCGGCATACGCAAGATGGAGCAGCCCGTGCCTCTCTACTTCAAACATGGCAACGGCCCGCGTGTGTGGGATGTCGATGGCCATGAGTACATCGACTTTCAGATCGGCCAGGGCGCGCTGCTTTACGGCCATGCCCCTGCCGGAATGGCAGAGGCCATCGGCGCGCAGGCAAAGCTGGGCACCCACTGGGCCGCCCAGTCGGAGCTAGAGATCGAGGTGGCCGAGCGACTGCGGGCGATGATCCCCTCCGCCGAACGGGTGCGCTTCAACAACTCCGCCACCGAGGTGGTGCTCTCGGCGCTGCGGCTGGCACGCGGGCACACCGGGAAACGGCTGATTTTGAAGTTCGAAGGCGCCTACCATGGCTGGGCGGACGAGGGACTTGTGGGCTTCTGCCCGCCGGCGGACAAGTGGGGCGATGATGAGTCCCCCACCCACCTGCACCCCAGCCAAGGAGTCATCCCGGAGGTGCTGGACACCTTTGTGGTGGCCCGCTGGAATGATCCCGACCACCTGCGCCGTCAGGTGGAAAAACATAGCGGACAGATCGCCGCCATCATCTTTGAGCCGGTCATGTGCAACACCTGCTGCATGGAGCCCGTGCCAGGCCTGATCGAGACCATCCGCGAGCTGTGCGACCGTGAGGGAATGCTCATGATCGCAGACGAGACGATCACCGGCTTTCGCTTTGGGCCTGGTGGCGCGCAGAGACACCTCGGCTTCACGCCTGATCTGACGATCCTGGGCAAGGCCATCGGCGGCGGCGTGCCCTTTGCCGCGCTGGCAGGAAAGAAGAGCGCCATGCAGAAGATCATTGATGGCAGTGTCGTGCACGCCGGCACGCTCAATGGCAACCCGCTCTGCCTCGCTGCCAGCAAGTGGTGCCTGGATCACCTGGCTGAACTGGGAGACAAGCACCCGCGCATCCCCACACAGCTGGGCCAGCGGCTGATGACCGGCCTGCGGGCGCTGGCGGACGAGCACGGCATCCCCCTCCGCCCACAAGGGCCCGGGCCCGTGTTTCATGCGGTGATGTTGAAGCCGGGCGCGGAGGAAGGGCTGGTGCGTGAATATCGCGACTATGTGCGGCGGCAGGACGCCCCACGCTGGACTCATCTGCGCCTGTGCCTGCTGGAGGAAGGCGTGCGCGCCATCGAGCGCGGCCTGTGGTTCATCAGCCTGGCCCATCGCGACGAGGACATCACCGAGACCCTGGAGAAGGCCACACCCGCCTTCGCACGACACGCCAGGGAGTGGAGACCCGTCTGACTCCCCCACGCATTCCACCACTCCCCTTCCCCGTGTCCCAGATGCTCATCGACTGCCACAATCACATCGGCGCGGACATGCTGTTTTACCTGCATGGCGACTTTCCCTATGCGCAGCAGCTGGTGGACATGGTGCATACCGGCGGCTCGCTGGGCATCACGCACTGGGTCGTGTTTCCGTTCGTGTCGTACGCAGCCATGGACGTGACAAAGTTTCGCCGTGGCGAGATCGGTTTTGAGCGCGGGCTTGAGACCGTGCCGTATGCCTTTGAGAACCGCCGCATGTTGGAGGAGTGCCACTCGCTCTTTCCAGCCGAGGGCAGCAAGACACTGCCCTTCGTGATGGTGGACCCCATGCGCCACACGGATGCGCAGGCTGCTGAGCTGGTGCGGCTGCGCACGGAGCACCGCTTCCACGGCATCAAGATTCAAAGCACGATCATCCAGGCCGACATCAAGCGGCTGGCCCATGAAGGGCGTGTCTTCCTTGACCTGGCGCGCGAGTGGGACGTGCCTTTCCTCATTCACAGCAGCGTCATCGAAAGCGATGCATGGGCGCAGGCGCATGACATTCTGGACCTGGCCGAGGCAAATCCCGACATCCGCTTTTGCGCGGCGCATTCCTGCCGCTTTGACAAAGAATGCCTGGACCGAGTGAACGCGCTGCCGAACGCGTGGTTCGACAACTCCGCGCACTGCATCCATTGTGAAGGGGCCGCTGCGGACAAGCCATTCGTGGCTCCGAAGGCACGCCGCTTCGACAGCGACTACACCGATCCCGCGCGGGTGATCGCCGACCTTGCCGCTGCCTACCCGGACAAGTTCATGTGGGGCAGTGACTCCCCCTTTTACAGCTACGCGGCGGCCATCAGCGGCAAGGTGGAAAAACTCATCAGCACGTATGAGCGGGAAGTCACCGCCCTGAAGGCAGCCGGGCCGGAGGTGCTGCGCCGCGTCGCGGCCACAAACACGCTCAACTATCTGCGCCTGCCGGACGAAAACATTCTCTCCTGAGTTCCGTCTGCTTCATCATGCCCGCTCCGCACCACTCCACCTCTCACACGGCAGAGGGCCGTGCGTCTGCCCAGGCCTGGCTCGTCGTGGCGCTGCTCTTTGTGGTGGCGGGCCTGAACTATCTGGACCGCATCATGCTGACCACCATGCGGGACTCGGTGAAGGCGTCCATTCCCATGACGGATGCGCAGTTTGGCCTGCTCACCTCTGTCTTCCTGTGGGTCTATGGTGTGCTGAGCCCCTTTGCTGGCTTTGTGGCCGACCGCATCAGCCGCTCGCGTTTGATCATCGCCAGCCTGTTTGTGTGGTCCCTCACCACCTGGCTGACCAGCCACTGCACCACCTTCCCGCAGCTCCTGGCCACGCGGGCGGTCATGGGGCTGAGCGAGGCCTGCTATCTGCCTGCGGCCCTGGCGCTCATCGCAGACTATCACCGGGGGGCCACCCGCTCCCTGGCCATCGGCGTTCACAACTGCGGCCTGAGCATTGGCTCCGGCCTCGGCGGCATGGGCGGCTGGCTGGCGGAACGGCATGGCTGGACCTTCACCTTCAGTTTGTTTGGCATCATTGGCGTGGTCTATTCCGGCCTGCTGCTCTTCGGGCTGCGCGATGCTCCGAGGCAGGATCCAGCCGCCCCCGCGGAGGCGGAGCGCATCAGCTTCCTGGAAGCTCTCCGGAGCTTGTTCAGCCAAAAGTCTTTTTCCCTCCTCCTCGCTCATTGGGGGCTGCTGGGGCTGGCAGGCTGGGGCATCATCGGCTGGATGCCCACCTACCTGCAGCAGCAGTTTCAGCTGAGCCAGGGGGAGGCTGGCTTTGCGGCGACGGGCTACCTGCAAATCTCGACAGTGATCGGCCTGATCCTCGGTGGGGCCTGGGCAGACCGCTGGAGCAGACGGAGCGAGCGGGGCCGCCTGCATGTGGCCGTCCTGGGCTTGTGCATCGCCGCCCCGGCCATCTTTCTCACCGCGAATGCCACGACCTTTGCCCTCGCCGTCTCGGGTCTTGTGATCTTCGGACTGGCCCGCGCCTGCACCGACTGCAACACGATGCCCATCCTCTGCATGGTGTCCGACCCACGCTACCGCGCCACCGGCTTCGGTGTGCTGAACTTCTTTGCCTGCTGCGTCGGCGGCCTCACCATTTACGCTGGCGGCATCCTGCGGGACGCGAACGTCAATGTGCGGCACATGTTTGAGTTCGCCGCCGTCGGCGTGCTCATCTGCGCCATCCTGCTGCGCCAGATCAAACCCAAGGCCTGACAGGCGCCAGAATTCCCTGTCATCCATTCGAAAGGGCGATGCCGGGATGCCTGGGCTGCTTTGGGACGAACTCGCCTGCTGCCATGTTGCCATCGCGTGATGAGCTGGCCTCTTCGGTCGCATCACGGTCGAAGTCCCGCATCAATGATTCGCAAGAAGAGTCCTCCGTACACCGCCCCAGGAAGGCTTGATACCAGAGTTGATGTTTTCCCCGTCTTGGGATCGCGATGCACACAGGTCCCACCCGATCATGCCCTGCCAGGGCGGCATGGGAACAAGGCAGGGGCTGGATGGGTGCATGCTCACTTTTCAAGGCGCCACCGCGCCTGCCGCAGCACGGCATTCGCGCTGTCCTTCATCTTTTCATACCACACGGTCAGCAGCGTGCCATCCGCCAGCTCCACCGTGCTGGGATAGCCCAGGTCACCGTTGGCGGCCTCCCCTGAGATGATCAATGGCGCAGACCACGTCTTCCCACTGTCACGGCTGATGCGCGCCTGGTTGCCAATGGGCGCACGGCGGTGGCCATAGCTCATCAGCAGCGCGCCATCACGCAGCTTCAACAGATGGGATGGAAAGCCCCACACACCGATGGGATGCGGCTCGCTCCACGTCTTGCCACCATCGGCAGACTCTGTCTGCAAGGTCTCACGGGTGTTCGTTTTGCCATGGTGCCGGATGTGCGCGATGATGCGCCCGTCGCTGGCCTGCACCGCATGCAGTTCATGATAGTCTTCTGTCGCATCATCGCCCGGGCGGGTGGGAATCTCGGCCAGCCAGCGCCAGGTCACGCCATCATCTGTCGATTCGCTGACCCCGATGCGCTTCTTCCCGCTCCACAATTCCTTGCCCACATAGAGCAGCCGGCCATCATCCAGCGCCGTGGGTCCGTGCGGACTGTTGACCAGCGTGGGGATCGGAGCTGACCAGGACAGGCCGCCATCCGTGGAGCGCACCACCCATTCACCGAGCTGGGCGGCCCGCTGCTCGTCTGTCAGCCGCGCATGGGCGGCCTCCCAGGCGGGAAATGTGGTGGCATTCACGAAGCTCGTCTTCTTTCCTTCCTTGAACCGCTTGAAGTCATCCAGATAAGCTGTGGAAGTGAATGTGGTGACCAAGAGAGAACCCTTCGCCGTCTCCAGCACGCCCGCGTCTCGATCATCCATGTCCGTGTCGAGAATCGTGCGGGGAAAAGTCCAGGTGGCTCCGTCATCCTTGGAGGTCATCCATTCGACCCGGCCGAAGGGGCACACATGCCCCCGCCGCCCGCCCGACACAACGACAGCTAGCGTGCCGTCCAGCTTCCTGGCGATCGTGGGCCAGCCGTGGTAATGCTCCGGCTGCTGGCTGATGGTCCCCGTGTCCAGAACCTTGATCTGGTCGGCTGCAAACAAGGAGGATGTAAAGGAGAGTAGAAATAGGATATGTTTCATGAGATTTTTAGCGGGTCAGCAAAGGCCATGCAGGCATGGCGGACGAGAGGGGGGCGCTAGTTGGAGAAACGCAGGGCATAGACATCAGCGTCCCTCATGACCACACGCAGGCGCACCAGCCTGCCAGCAAGGGAGCTGAGATCAGAGCCAGCCTTCCAGGCCATCGTGGCCTCCAGTTCATCCCCATAAAGTTCCGGCATGTCGCCCAGAGCAAAGCCCTGAATCGCCTTGCCCGCCTCATCCTGCACTTCCACCTGCACAGAACCCGCCGCGGAGGTCGCATAGTTGAGCACCAGTTTTTGCCCGGTGAAATTGAGCAGCTTCGTCACGAACTCCCCGCCACTGGCATCCGCATGCATGGAGGCAAAGCCTTGCTTGCGCACCGTCACCCGACGCATGCGGTGGTCCGCATGCCGGTAGTGCTCGCTGACATACAGCGACCACTCGTCAGGCGCTGTTTCGACAATGCCTGCGGCGGGCATCGTGTTGCGGTCAGTCCAGTTCCTGGCATCCGGCCCCGGACGCACCCACGCCTCCAGGAAGGTACGATCCCAGCTCACGCCATCGCGGCTGGTCATGAAAACCGCGTCGGACACGCCTTTGATCTTGTGCTCCGGCACCTTCAGCCGCGTGGGCACGAAACGCTTGGGGAACGACAGCAGCAGATGCGGCGCGGTGGGACACGGCACTGTGGCGGAAGTGTAGAAATGCTCATACGGCACGCCTTCCGCATAACGGTTCGGCGTGCCGGCGCTCCATTCCAGAAAGTCCGATGAGTGGCTGCTCTGGATGGCCCGCGTGTTGTTGGAAAAGATGCGGGTGTAGCTGGCATAGCGCCCTCTCGCCGCGTCCCAAAAAGCCACGTTTTGCGAGTCGAAGGCCCCCTTCGTCATCACCGTCTCAGGCCTCAGCTTTTGCCAGCGCAGACCATCGGCGGAAACAAAGGCGTACAGGCCGCCGGGCGTCTCCCCCACCTGCCAGTTCTTGCCCGGCTGCTTCACCCCACCCAGCGCCTTGTAGCGCTGGTCGGGCTTGGTGGCAGGGTTCGTGTCAAGGAAGGCTGAAAAGTTGTGCGACTCCACCCCGCGCCAGATCACATTGTTTTCCTTGGTGCCGCCCACCTCGATCAAGCCCAGCTTTGGCCGGGTGAAGTGGATGCCATCCGTGCTCTCCACCACGCACGTCACCTGATCCTCCGAATGGTCGGGGCCGCCTGCCGAGCCACGGTAGTAGAGACGCACTTTCCCGCCGTCCTGAATGGCGGAGAAATAGCCGCACGTGGGTCCTTCCCAAGGCTGGTCGGTGGTGAGCACGACCTCACGCCTGACAGGCTTGTGCATCTTCAAAACCACGCCTTTCTTCTGGTCCACAAGATAGTCGTCCACAAACAGCTCCCAGCGTGAGGCGACAGGGACAGGGGCGGATGGTTCGACCGCCTGGGCGGTGAAGGAGTGTGGCAGGAGGCACAATGTGGCGGCGGACAAAACCCAAAAGGCAGGGCTGCCGCCGGCGGGCGCGAATGGCATGAGCGTCATGGGGAAAGAACGCACTCACGCCTGCCCTGCCATCCGCGGACCACTGGTTACATTTGGAAACCAGTCAGGAAACCAAGCCGGAGGAATCCTTCACCCTGGACGGCATGCAGGTCATGGCTGCCACCATGACCTCGGCCCCCTGCCACTCCACAACATCACCACACCTGTGCAAATGTGTGATCATGCCACCATCTGCAGGACATGGCGGGACAGAATTCTCAACCGGCCGGCCGGAGCCCCCTTCCAAATTCCGCAGGCTAACCTGGGCAGAAATTCAGCCCTGCCTCGCCTTGCCCGCTTTTACACTTACTTGGTCTTTTGGGCAGTTCCCTTCAAAACCGCATCACGCATTTGCTCCATCTGTGGAACCAAGGCCCCAGCCCCAAGATCATATTGCTCAATGAGCGGGGCTGGCAGCAGATCAGCGCTGATCATGCCGATGCCGTCCGCATGAATGAAAGAAATGCTGTCTGCCTCCACCGCACGCACCTTGGCATTGCGAAGCACCTTGCCATTGCTGAGCGTCACATCCCCAAGCTCTGTGCCAGGGGCGTTGGAGCGCGCTTTGTCCACGGCATTCTTAATGGACTCAGCGGCGTACTTGATCTCGCCCTCCACTTTGCGGAAACGGGTGTCCAGCACTTGCTTCGCTTTCAGGAGAACCTCATGGTGCGCGGCCAGCTCACGATTTTTGACCCCAAGAGCCTCCATTCTTTCGATGCTGCCCTTCCGTGTGGCCAGCGTCTCCTTCACGCTCTCCAGGCGGCTGGTCTGTTCCAGCATGGCATAGTTGGCATTGTCCACCGAGGTGAAGTAATGGGCGGCATAACCGATTCCGATGAGCAGCCCAAACATGATGAGCAGCAGCCAGATTTTAGATTCTGTGGGCATGACGGGAGAGTGGTTGGGATGTTTTTAGCGCAGATACTTGGCCTTGTATGCGTCCACCTTGGGGCGGATTTCTTTGATGGCCGCCTCCCCTTCCGCACACCTTTTGTTTAGGTCGGCAAGCTCAGCTTCGAGGACAGTGTTTTTGCTCATCCACCCAGCATTCTGTTGCTCCAATGTCATGATGCCGACATCTGCATCACCTCCATAGGCATGTGTTTTCGCATCAATGGCCGCAAGCTCGGCATAACTTCGCTTGGTTTCCTCGTCGATCCTTTTCACTTCTTCAAGGAGCTTGCTATGCTTCTCGCAGGAAGACAGCAAAAGCAGACCGACAAGCGCTGGGCACAGAGCAAATAACTTCATGAGTACGTCTCTTAGAAAGAAACATGGACCCGGCTTTTATTCAAGCTCAAATTGCCTGCCCGCAACTTTTCACAGCATTGTCACTTTTGACCATGCAAGGCGGCCGGGCGGAGCTAGCATCAGCACGTGATCGCAATAGCAACGGCCAGTCAGAAAGGAGGCGTGGGAAAAACCACGTTGTGCATCAATCTCGCCTACTCGCTTGCACGGAGGGGATGGCGTGTGCTGCTTGTGGACACAGATCCGCAGGGCGGCGTGGGCCTTTCCCTGACCAAAAGCGCCAAAACACGCGAGGGCTTTCACGAGTTCCTTTCCCGTGGCGGGGACCTGGGCAAAATTGTGGTGCCCACCCGGCTGCCGGAGCTGGAGATCGTGACCTCGGGACGCCAGGAAACCTGCGCAAGGGAGGACTGGTCCGCGCATGAGATGCCCGCACGCATGGCGGACCTGCTGCGAGGAGCGGAACTGCGCGGGGTGGACATTGTCCTGCTCGACACAGCCGCAGGCCTGACCGGCACCACCGAGGCCGTGGTAAAGGCCTGTGACTTTGTCATCCTGCCGCAGCAGGCCGAGCCGCTGGCCATCCGCAGCGTGCCGCATCTGCTGGAGACACTGGCCCGTTACCGCTCCGAGGGCGCGGGGGTGCGGGTGGCCGGCATCCTGCTGACGATGGTGATGAACGAGCAGGAAATGAGCCTCAAGGTGGCCCGTGAGCTGCGCGAGATGCTGCCGCCGAACCTGATGTTCCAACAGAGCATTCCAAGGCTTCCCTCATTTTTGGAGGCCAGCGCCCTGGGGGTGCCTGTGGCGCTGACCAAGCGCAATCCGCCGCCCGAGGCGCTGATCTTTGACCAGATCGCGGCAGAGCTGGAGCAGCGGACCGGACTGTCCAAAGAACGTGAAAAGGAGCAAGGCCATGCAAGTCTCCTGGATTGACGCTGACAATCTCAAAGATCTGCTGGCGCGCATCGCGCCTGACGAACCTGCCGCGCCCGCCCCGCGCGCGTGGGACTTCCTGCCGACCGGAGAACCCGGTTCCGCCGCCTCATTCATCATCACCGCCGATGAGCCTTTTCTGCGGCCAGAGCCTGAAGAGCCGCCTTTGCCCCTGGCAGACCTACCCGCCGCCGTGGAGCCTGAGAGCGCCGTTCAGGACGAGGCCCCGGCTGTCACTGACATCTCGACCGGAGCGCTGCCGCTGAGCCGCATCCGCGACAAGCTGCGGGCCATCCGGCAGCGGGCAAATGAGGCTGGTATTTTGACCAGAGGTGGTGACAGCGCGCCCCTCCCCTCTTCTCCCTCGGGTGCCACGCCGCCCATGCCCCGCCCGGCCATACCCACTGCATCCACTGAACCTGCCACACCAGCCGCTTTGCTGTTTGAGGTGCCTGCGGGCAGCCGGCAGGAGCGGCTGTCGGCTTTTGCCGACTGGGCGCGCCAGCTTCTGCGCGAGGATGGCGGACATCTGCTGGTGATGAACGATGATGGCGATCTGCTGTGGGGTGGGGAGGCGAAGGCGGGGCTGGTCCTGTCGGCCATGATGGCGTGGAGCGCCGCCATGCGCGGCAGCGCCGCAGCGGCCTGCGCCAGCCTGCCCGTGCTGCACCAGACACTGGCCACGGGACACATGCTGACCCTGGTGCCGTGCGAGGCCACCTCCGGCCTGCTGGTGCATGCGGCGGTGGCGGCACCGGCGGCGCTGTCCGACGAAGTTGCCGCGAAACTGCGCGAGGGCCTGATCCTGGCGTTGGGAACCGGTGCCGCATGAATTGCGGCCGGGAGCTGGATCAGGGCTTGAAAAGAACCAGCTCGTTGATGCTCCAGTGGGCACCAGAGGTGGCCGTCTGTGAGATGCGCACATAACGCGCACGCTGCGGCTTGAAGGTGATCTCTGTCAGGGCGCTTCCGTTGCCCTCCGCGACGGGCTTGCCCCAGGCCTTGCCGTCCGTGGAAAGCTCGATCCGGTATTTACGCGCGTAGTCCTGGTAGTTCCCCTGGCTGTCGATCGCCAGTCCGGCGATGTCCGTTTCCGAGGGCAGCTGGACGGTAAAGAACTCTTTGCCCTGCATGGCAGCCCCAGTGGTCCAGCGGCTGACGGTGTCGCCATCGACCACCTTGGGGGCGTCGCCACTCTTATGGCTGGCGTCCAGCACCCAGGCGTCGCGCGGCTCGATCCAGGCCAGCTTGGACTTGAGCCTCTGCTTCAAGGGGGCTGGAGGAGGGGGCAGGAAATAGTAGTCACGCACCCGCCCGTCGATCTGCTGCAACTGATCCCCCTTCAGGGCGATGGAATAGACGAACAACTCGGCCAAGTAGCCGCTGAAATGGTCCTTCGCCGCTCCGTCCCCGCTGCCGATCTGGAGCTGGGCCAGGGGGTTCACGGGGGCGGTGGCCCGCACCCCCGATGAGGTGTAGGCCATGCCCATAGAATCGCGGGCGCGCAGTTCCACGGCATTGGTTTTGGAGTTCCAGGTCAGCAAGGCCAGGGAGGCGATGGTCCCATCCACAGCGGTGGAGGTGATGACGGGGCTGCCGCCGGGGCTTTTGATCTCGACAACCAGGTTTTTCTTAGTGTCCACACGCATTGAAACGGTGGTGCCATCTCCATCCCCGAGCATGAAGACCCGAGTTGGCAGCCGTGAGGGGTCAGCCTGGAAAGCCACCACGACGGTGAGACCTGCATCCCCCCCTGGCACGTCTCCCGGGGCAAAGGGCATGTTGACGCTTTCCGAGCCTGGGCTGTCAAGGACCAGGGCGCAGGGCTGGCCATTGCGCGGCCTGAAATCCAGCACCGCGCGGCCCGCCCGTGGCGAGCCGCCTTTGGCCGCCTCCGGCCAGTTGACGCGCTTTGGAGCGTAATCGGCGCTGCCGGAAAAAGCACGCAGGATGTTGTCGCCGCCGCGTTCGGAGATGTCGTGCCACTCGACCACGACGTCGTTGGTGTTGGCCACCGCAGGCCTGCCATTGCTGCCTTTGCGGTTGGTCAGAACGCCGGTGTTGCCGACGTAAAAAAGTGACATGGCTTGGTCCACCGGGGGATAAGCGCGGTCTTGCGGCAGTTGAAAGCTGACCTTCGGCGGATCCTTGCTGAGGATGGAGGTGACGGCAGCCGCGCCGCCGCCCTGTTTTTTGCCTGATTTGCCGAAGAAGAGGCAGCCGCCGATGCCCAGGACCAGCACGCCTCCGGCAATCATGGCGATCGTCATCACCTTGGACTTGCCGCCGTCCTCGGAGGGGGGGGCAAGAGGGGTGGAACGGGTGCCTGGAGCCGGTCTGCGGTGCACGGATGTGGTGCGGGCTGATGGCTGGGGCCGAGGCGTGAGCTGGCTGGTGAGCGCAGCCGTCTCGGTGAATGGAGTGGCTTCTGGAATGATCTCCACCGCCATGGGAACGACCTCCACGACCGGCTCAGCATAGGCCGCCTGCGGGTCCGGATAGTAGCCTGAGAGGGGAACGGAGCCCGTGCCCGGCGGCATGTACATGGGCTGGTGCTGGGGGTACATGCCCGTCCAGGGTCCGTAAGGAACCATGGTCGGCACTTTTTCCCAGGCGCGAAACTCCTCGATGGCCTGCTGGGCGCTGGTGGGCCGGTCATCCGGCTTCTGGGCCATGAGACGCGCGCACCAGGCACCAAGCCATTGGGGCACATGAGGCGCGATGACATGCAGCGGTGTCACGTCATGATTGATGTGCTTGTCGATGACATCGCCCATGGAGTCCCCGTCGAAGGCCTTCCGGCCAGACAGCGCCTCATAAAAGACGCAGCCGAGAGAGTAGAGGTCCGTGCGCTCGTCCACCGGCTCACGTGTGAGCTGCTCCGGCGCCATGTAGTAGATGGAGCCCATGACGGTACCTTCCTGGTCCTCCGTCTGCTTGCGGGCGCGGAGGCCGGCGCGGGCCAGCCCGAAATCGATGATCTTCGACTGCATGCGCCCGCCGGGGAGACGCTCGACCTTGATGTTCTCCGGCTTGATGTCGCGGTGGAGGATGTGGTGCTGGTGCGCGGCCAGGAGGCCTTCCAGGCATTGGGAGGCAAGCTCCTTGAAGTCGTCGTAGGGCAGCGGGCCGCGGGCGACCACGTCGGCCAGATCCTCCCCCTGCAGCAGCTCCATCACGATGAACAGCCCCTCATCATCGCTGGCCACGTCGAAAATGGTGACGATGTTTGGATTGCGCAAGGATGCGAGGGCGTCGGCCTCGCGCCGCAGCTCGGAGGCGATGTTTTTGTCGGACGCCTCCTCGGTCGCACTCATGAGGCGCTTGACCGCCACCCATCGCTTGAGCTGACTGTCGTAGGCACGGAAAACGGCGCCGACACCACCTGCGCCGAGCTTTTCGTATATTTTGTATCGTTCCGCCATCCGGGTTTGAGGGCTTTTAAAGATGAACGCGGAAGCAAAGCCCACAAGCGCCCCTGTTGGCAAGCGGGATATTCCACGAAAATTGCTTATCGGACCTGTTTTGCTCCCCTTTGACAAAACGAGCCGCAGCTACACACTGCTTTCCCGCCTTGTCTGGCGGGGCCGAATCAAACCCCATCGCCCCTCCCTTTTGAAACGCGTTCTTTTTGTCTGCACCGGCAACACCTGCCGCAGCCCCATGGCGGAGGCGCTGTTTCGCGCCCTTGTGAAGGAACGGGGCGATTATGTCGTGGGCAGTGCCGGCATAGCCGCCGCGCCTGGGATGGCCGCCAGCAAAAACACGGCGCTGCTGCTCAAGGAGCGCGGGCTGGACCTGTCATCTTTTCAAAGCCGCATGGTGGACCAGGCGATGCTGGACGCAGCAACCCATGTGTTCACCATGTCGGCCCACCACCGGGCCGCCATTGAGGAGGAGTTCCCCGCCCATGTGGACAAGCTTTACCTAGTCTCCGAATTCGTGGCCGACGATGCTTTGCGCGGACGTGACATCAGTGACCCCTTCGGCCAGAGCCGGGCCGCCTACGAGGAGACGTTGCACGACCTCGAAATCATCCTCCCCAGCCTCCTGGCCTACATCGACCAGACCTGGAAGAACGAAGGCGAGTAAGCACCGCGCCAGCCTTCACAGCAGCCCCTCAGCACCCCTTTCCCCCATACCCGAAACACAATGAGCAACCCCTCCAACGGAAACCTCCCGCACAAACTCGCCATCGCCGCCGACCATGGTGGCGTGGATGTGAAAAACGCCGTCGTCGCGCATCTGAAGGCGGGCGGCTATGGTGTGGAGGACCTGGGAGTGCATTCGCACGATTCTGTGGACTACCCGGACTATGCGGAACTGGTGGCTGAGAAGGTGCTGTCCGGCGAGGCGGACGCAGGCATTCTGGTCTGCACCACCGGGATCGGCATGTGCATCGCCGCGAACCGGCATGTCGGCATCCAGGCCTCGCTGGTGAATGATCCGCACACAGCCGCCATCACGCGCGAGCACAACAACTCCAATGTCCTCTGCCTTGCAGGCAAAGACGTCCCCGAAGCGACGACAAACGAGATCGTGGACGCCTGGCTGAAGACACCTTTCGCCGGAGGCCGCCATGAACGCCGGGTGAACAAGATGAACACCAACCTGCACCCGCTGGACATCCTGGAAAGCGCCGACCCCGCTGTGGCCGCGATCATCGCCGGAGAGCAGCACCGCCAGCAGGACCACATTGAGCTGATCGCGAGCGAGAACTTCACCAGCCCGGCTGTGATGGCCGCCCAGGGCAGCTGCCTGACCAACAAGTATGCCGAGGGCTATCCCGGCAAGCGCTGGTACGGCGGCTGCGAGGAAGTGGACAAGGTGGAGCAGCTGGCCATCGACCGCGCCAAGGAACTCTTCGGCGCGAAATTTGTGAACGTGCAGCCGCACTCCGGCTCGCAGGCCAACGCCGCTGTTTACTTCAGCGTGCTGCAGCCGGGCGACAAGGTGCTGGGGATGAACCTGGCCCACGGAGGCCACCTGACGCACGGCAATCCGGCAAATTTCTCCGGCCGCTTTTACCAGTTCTGCCAGTATGGCGTAAGCGCTGAGGACGGGCGGATCAACTACGACGAGCTGGCCGAGGTGGCGCTGCGTGAGAAGCCGAAGATGATCACAGCGGGCGCGAGCGCGTATCCGCGGATCATCGACTTCAAGCGGATGAGCGAGATCGCGAAGAGCGTGGGCGCTTATCTGTTTGTGGACATGGCGCACATTGCCGGCCTCGTCGCCGGTGGGGCGCACCCCTCCCCGATGGAGCATGCGGACTTTGTGACGACGACGACGCACAAGAGTCTGCGCGGCCCGCGTGGCGGGATGATCATGACGAACAACGAGGAGCTGTTCAAGAAGGTCCAGAGCCAGGTGTTCCCCGGTGTGCAGGGCGGTCCGCTGATGCACATCATCGCGGCCAAGGCGGTGTGCTTCGGCGAGTGCCTGAAGCCTGAGTTCAAGACCTACACGCAGCAGGTGGTGAAGAACGCGCAGGC
>CAZPSQ010000003.1:0-60294 GCA_964588755.1 uncultured Prosthecobacter sp.
GGCCACCAAGCCGCGCGATCTGCCGATCCCCGGCCGTGAGCTGAAGGGCATCCACTTTGCCATGGACTTCCTCACCGCCAACACCAAGGCCGTGCTGGACCCGAAGGGCGAGTACATCACCGCTGACGGCAAGGACGTGGTCATCATCGGCGGTGGCGACACCGGCACCGACTGCGTGGGCACCAGCATCCGCCACGGCTGCACCACAGTGACCCAGCTTGAAATCATGGCCAAGGCCCCGCTGACCCGCGCCGCGAACAATCCCTGGCCCGAATGGCCGAAGACCTACAAGATGGACTACGGCCAGGAAGAGGCCGCCGCGAAATTCGGCGACGATCCGCGCGTCTATCTCACCACCGCCACCCACTTCGAAGGCGACGAAAACGGCAACGTGAAGGCCGTGCACGTCGTGAACGTCGAATGGAAGAAGGACGAGAAGGGCAACTTCGGCCCGCAAAAGATCCCCGGCACGGAGAAGGTGCTGCCCGCCAAGCTGGTGCTGCTGGCCATGGGTTTCCTCGGGCCAGAGCAGCCGCTGCTCGACGCCCTCAACATCGAGCGCGACCCGCGCAGCAATGTGAAGGCCGAGCATGAGAAGTATGTCACCAGCATCCCGGGCGTCTTCGCCGCTGGTGACTGCCGCCGTGGCCAGTCCCTGGTCGTCTGGGCCTTCAACGAAGGCCGTGGTGCCGCCCGGGAGTGCGACAAGTACCTGATGGGTGCGACGAGCCTGCCGTAAGCCAGACCAGAGTTCAACTTGCTTTGAGGAGCCCAGGATTCGCGAGAGTCCCGGGCTCTTTTGCAGATTCGAGTGTTTGCTCCGCCGGTCTTGCCGTCCATACACGCGCCTGTCCGGCACACCAAGCCACACACAGGGTAGTGAGGCAGCCCCAGTGCAAGGCGGCTTTGACGGCCGTCAGACCGAAAACGGCAAGGCAGCTGCAACGCCTATCCTCACAAGCAACGCCGCTTGTTCCTCACGAACGAAATCGTGCCCAGCACTTCCCGATCAGAGCGGCGGCAGCGCGATGAGTTCTTTGACAGCCTTCAAACCGGACCCCGGATTTCCATACGTGTCGGCCGCCTTCACAATCGTGCCATCGGGATTGATCAGGACGTAGAAAGGGCTGCCCGTGACTACCGGAGGATGGTAAACATCAAGCGCCTTGTGACCTTTCACAAGCAAGACCAGAATGAAGTTCTCCTTCACAAGCTTTTTGGTCTCGGGGAGATCCATGAAGTGTCGAAGGCTCAAGCCGGGCCAATTGCCCCCTTCTTTTTCATCATAGGAAAAAAGCAGCACACGCTTCTTATCCCGTGCGGCACGTTTGAGCGCACCGTCTATGTCCCTGCCCGGTGCTGCGTCGAACACAGCCCTGGCATCAAAGGGGCCAGCCAGGGCTGCGTGCGGCAAACAGAAGGAGACAAGCAGTAAGATGCTGAGCAATGCTTTCATGCGAAACGGAATTGATGATTCATTAGTTTAATTGACTAATTATTTCAACCTTGAACAGGACAAGCGTATGACGCCAGCAAAATAATGGAAATATTTAGTTTTCCCAGCCTCATGATTGCCGTCCTTTGTGCCGCCGAAATTTTTATGCGCCAGCCAGCCCCAAACGGGCGACCATGCTGCGCAAAACCTGTGAAACACTTCGGCGCGCGCCGCACATGCACAGGCAGCCATGAACGACATCACCTGCCAGACCTGCGGAAAATCACTTCCTGAAGACGCGCCCCAGGGCATCTGCCCGGCGTGCCTGCTGCAACGCACGATTCAAGACAGCACGCCCGCGCCGCAGCCGCCGGAGCTGGAGATGCAGCAACTGACGGCGGCGTTTCCGCAGCTCGTCATGGAGGAGATGATCGGCCAGGGTGGCATGGGGCGGGTGTACCGCGCACAGCAGCCGCACCTGAACCGTACGGTGGCACTGAAGGTGTTGTCGGCCGGGCGGGCGGGGGATCCGGAGTGGCTGGAGAGGAGATGATGGCAGCGCTGCGGCAGTAGATGCCGGCGGCCACTGGAAGCGCTCAAGCCTTCAGCTCGGCCATCGCCTCGCCCTTGCTCAAGGCCATGGGACGGCCGATGGGCGTCATGACTTCCCTGCTGTAATCAATGCCCAGGAGGTCCTGGACAGTGGCGTGGAGGTTTTCGACAAGCACTGGCTTTTCGGGCTCCTTCTTCTCACCCTCTGGATCGGTGGAGCCGATGACGCGGCCGCCGGCGAATCCGCCCCCGGCGACGAGCATGCTGAAGCCATGCGGCCAGTGGTCGCGACCGCCGACGTTGTTGATCTTCGGCGTGCGGCCAAACTCGCCGCCGCAGAGCACGATGGTGCTTTCCAGCAGACCGAGGCGTTTCAGGTCGCGGATCAAGGAGGCATAGGCCGCGTCGAGAATTTTCACCTGCGAAGCCTGGCCCTCGAGATTGTTGGCATGGGTGTCCCAGCCATTGAGCGTGACCTCCACACAGCGCACACCAGCCTGGATGAGGCGCACAGCCGCCAGACAGCCACGACCAAAGGCGGTGTCACCATACGCGGCACGTTCGGAGGCGGCGGCCTGGCTGACATCAAAGGCCTTGAGCTGGTCGGAGGTCATCATCTTCCGCGCGCGCTGGATGGAGAGCCGGTGCAAGGTCTTGTCCTGGTCGAGATTGGGAGCGCGGCCAGCGGCAAAGGCACCTTCGACCACGTCGAGACTGTCCAGGCGGCGTTCCATGCGTTTGTCCTCCACGCGGACCTTCACATCGGGAATGCTGCTCCTGGGGTCATAAACCTGAAACGCGTCATACTGCGCGCCGAAGAAGCCGCCGCGCGCGGGCCATTGGTTTGGCAGGATGGAGACGTGCGTGGGGATCTCGATCTTTGCCTCCGGCAGCTCATGGCAGACGATGGCGCCGATGCTCGGGTGAATGAGGGTGGGATCCGGACGATAGCCGGTCTTGATGTTGTAGAAGGCGCGCTCATGGTCGCCCTCCTTGCTGACCATGGAGCGGATGAGGGACACATCTCCCATCACACTGGCTGTCTGCTCCAGGCCAGAGGCAAACTCCACGCCTTTGATGGCCGTCGGGATCGACTTCACACCACCGCCGATCTTTGTGGTGGGATGGGGGTCAAAGGTGTCGAGCTGGCTGGCAGCCCCGCCGAGCCAGAGGAGGATGAGGGATTTGGCAGGCTTGCCGGAAGGGGCCTTCCCGGCATCAACGGCGAGCAGATCAGACAAGGGTGTGAGCCATGAAAGGCCGGCGGCCCCGGCACCCCGGAGAAGGGTACGGCGTGTCAGATGATCGCGGCTTTGGCAGGCTTGGATGTTCATGGCGGGCAGCGGTCAGTGATTCCAGGAAAACTCGGTCGCATTCATCAGCGTCCAGCACATGTCGGACATGGCGTTGTTGCGCATGACGCCTTTTTTGCTGGCGGCCAGCAGCGCGGTGAAGTGGGTCTTTTCGCGCGCGGTGGGCCGGCGGGTGAAGATGGAGAGATAGGCCGCCTCGACGGCGGTGGCGTGGTCCGGAGACAAAATGCCGATGCGGGTGCTGGCATTCACCAGCGGGCTGGGGCTGGTGTTGTCGGAAACCATGCTGCCATTCATAAGCAGCAGCCGCTGCGGGATGGTGCCGCCGGAGTCTTCAAAGTTGTCCTCCCCGGAGTCGCCGTAGCGTTTGACGAAATTGCCCACGTCGATGTCACGCTTGACGCGGAACAGCACATGCGTGTCCGCATCCAGCGTGCTGAGGGAGGCGGCCTGGATGACGCTGCCAGCCATCTGCTCCGGCCGCAGGCGTGTGACCGGAAAGGCGGCCCACAGGTCCTCGGCCTCCACAGTCACCGGATGGCCTGGGTCTGCCGACTGGCTGGACTGCTGGAAGATGCGGGTGGCGGCGATGACACGGACAAGGCGCTGGAGGTCAAAACCATGCGCGGCGAAATCATCCGCCAACAGTTCCAAGCCTGGAGGAAACGGCCCCGCCAAGGGGATGTCATCGACAGGTGAGACGAGAGGCCGGTTGAACAGCAGGGCCCACATGCGGTTCACGATGGCGCGGGCAAAGGGGCGATTGTCCTTGGCGGTGGCCCAGCGTGCGAGCTTTTCACGCGGTCCGCCTTTCTCCGGCAGCAGCTCAGGCTTCCAGGGCACCATGGCGGGCACCTGCTCCTCCTCCATCCGGCCCAGATAGCGGAACCGGTAGCTCTCCCTGGGATCATCCCGCAGGCCGTTCAAGGCGAAGTCAGCCTGGCCGAAGTAAGCGGCCAGCTTGTGGAAGTCCGCCTGCTTCCAGGGGCTGCCCAGCTTGCCGTCATGGCACTGCACGCAGTCGATGCGCACCCCCAGAAAAGCGCGGCTCACCCTGGCGGCCAGCTTCGCCTCGTCCGGCCCCTTGTTGCCTTCATTGGTCACGGTGATGAAGTTCACCTCCGGACTTGTCGTCCACATGCCCTTGCCAGCGATGAGGGAGCGCACGATCCGGTCATACGGCCGGTTTTCCAACAACGCCGCGCTGAGCCAGTCCACCAGACGGCGGCGGCGGTAGATCAGGAACGGGCCGTTCTCGATGCCCACATAGACGCGCACCAGCCGCTCCGCCAGGTAGTCGCTGCTGCGGCGGTCGGCCAGCAGACCGGAGAGCCACCACTGGGTGATGTCCTGCGGTTGGGCCGCCTCGGCCTCCCGAATCTCCTGCAGCGAGGGAATGCTGCCGGCCAGCGCCAGGGAAAGACGGCGCATGATCGTCAAATCATCCGCCTGGGGCGTGGGCGAGATTCCCTTGGCCGTCCATGCTGCCGCAAAGCTGGCGTCCACCGCCTGGGCCACAGCCTTGATCTCGTCCAGGTTCCTGGGCAGGGCCATGCGCGGACTCGGCACCGGAGGCCGGAAGAGCTCACCCACGCTCCAGACTGCCCCTGCGACCACGCCCACCACCACCAGCGCGTTCAGCAGCCGGGGCAGCCAGCGGGAGGATGGGGGGGCGGGATTCATGAGAGCGGTGCCGGGAACCAGGCTTTAACACGGCTGCGGCCCACTGGTTCCGCCAGTATTTTTGCAACAAACCGGCAGAGCCTGACTTTCATAGCCACGCGCACCATAGCCTCATGTCCGAATCCCTGCCAATGCCACTGCCGCCGCCCCTGCCTGCCGGGGCGGTGTTCCCGGCATCGGCTGCTCCGCAGGAGAAACGCGGCCTCCTGGCCTGGGTGGCATCCGTGCTCGACTGGCTGTTCGGCTTTGTGGCGTTGGTCGCCCTGCTGGCGGCCTGCTCGGTCATTCCTGTGCTGAATTTTCTCAGTCTTGGCTACCTGCTGCATGTGAGCGGCACGGTGGCCCGCACTGGACGTCTGCGGGATGGCTTCATCGGCGTGCGCAAGGCCAGCGCCATCGGCAGCGTGGCCGCCGGCGTGTGGCTGGTGGTGTGGCCTGCGCGGCTGGCGGCCGCCTTCTGGCGGGATGCGGAGCTGGTGGCCCCGGGCAGCAACGTGGCGCGGGGGTGGTACGCCGTGCTGGTGGGGGTCACTGTGGTGACTTTGCTGCATCTTCTCTGGGCGGGCATTCGCGGGGGCCGCCTGTGGCATTTCCTCTGGCCGCAGCCGCTGCGGTTTCTGCGCTGGCTGCGGGAGCCAGTCAAATCTGGCAAGCTGCAGGACATGCTGACGAACTATGTGCTGGGCCTGCGGCTGCCGTTTTATTTCTGGCTGGGAATGCGCGGGTTCACCGGCGCGCTGGTGTGGCTGATCCTGCCCGTGGGCATCCTGATGGCGGCCACGCGGCTGCCGGTGGGCGGCTCCCTGCTGCTGTCCCTGCCGGGCGGCCTGCTGCTGCTGTTTGTGGCGGTTCACCTGCCCTTTTTGCAGGCCCGCCTTGCTGAAAGCGGCCGCTTCAAGGCAATCTTCGAACTGCGCGAGGTGCGGCGCCAGTTTCTCCGTGCGCCGCTGGCCTTCTGGCTGGCGCTGCTGACCACGCTGCTGCTGGCAGTGCCGCTGTACCTGCTGAAGATCGAGCTGACCCCGCAGGAGCTGGCCTGGCTGCCCAGCGTGCTGTTCGTCCTCTTCATCTTTCCCGCACGCATCCTCACCGGCTGGGCGGTGGGCCGTGCGCGGCGGCGCGACGCCCCCCGCCACTGGTTTCCGCGCTGGGTTGCGCGCCTGGGCATCCTGCCGGTGGCGCTGGCCTATGTGCTGGTGGTGTATTTCACCCCTTACCTTTCCTGGAACGGCGTGCTGAGCCTGCTGGAGCAGCACGCCTTTCTGGTGCCCGCGCCGCTGATGGCGCTGTGAGTCTGGGACAGAAGCAAGAGGGCAGATGTCAGAAGTGAGTGGTGGTGGGGCAAACGCCTGGCTTCATGCCTCTTGCTTCTGACATCTCACTTCTGACAGCCTGGGCCGAATCCCACTTGTCGCCATGCGCTCCTTCGCCATTCCTTCCGGTCACCTCCCCGCATGACCTGGATTGCCGAACACACGCTCCTCCCTGCCGACAGTTTCATCCTGCTGCTGGCCTTCCTGGGGTCCATGTGCATCGGCCTGTCCAAGGCGGGCCTCGCGGGCACCTCCACGCTGAATGTGGTGCTGATGGCCAAGATCTTCGGCGCCAAGCCCTCCGTGGGCATTGTGCTGCCGCTGCTGATCGTGGCTGACCTCATGGGCTACATCATCAACCGCAAAGGCGGCAGTTGGAAGGCTCTCATCCCCATGGTGCCGCCCGCCATCGCCGGCGTGGTGGTGGGCTGGCTGCTGCTGGGAAAGTTCGACAACTCAGCCGCGCGCGTGGTCATTGGCTGGATCATCCTGGTTCTGCTTGCCTTTAACCTGGTGCTGAATGCGCGGCGGCAGGATTTCATGGCCCTGACCACGCACAAGGGCTTCACCTGGAGCATGGGCTTTCTGGCCGGGGCTGTGACCATGCTGGCGAATGCGGCGGGTCCGGTGATGACGGTTTACCTGCTGGCGCAGCATTTGGAAAAGAAGGAGCACCTTGGCGTTTTCAGCCGGTTTTTCCTGTTCATCAATCTCTTCAAAGTTCCCTTCAGCACTGACCTCGGCATCATCAATCCCACCTCGCTGATGACCAATCTGGTACTCTTCCCCGGCGTCATCTGCGGCATCCTCCTTGGCTGGCAGATCTTGAAACGCATCCCGCAGAAGCCGTTCGAGCTGGCGCTGTTCTGGCTGACGGCCTTTGCCGCATGCTGGCTGATCTGGGGCTGAGGCAAAGGGAAACGCCACGGCATTCATGACGTTTCCCGGGCAGCAGCCGCATCAGGCGTGATCGTTGACCAGCACCACGCGGTAGCGGGCCTTGCCAGCGCGCAGATGCTCCAGGGCATCATTCACGCGGGACATCGGGAAGGCCTCCGTGACCGGGGCGATGGAGTGCCGTGCGCTGAAGGCCAGCATGCGGTCGATGGAGGAAGGGCTGCCTGTGGGGGAGCCGGAAACGGACTTCTGGCCCATGATCAGCCCCATCGCCGGCACCTGCAAGGGCTCCAGCACAGCGCCCACCACATGCAGACGGCCATGCGGCGCCAGCGTGCCCAGCAGCCCGGGAATATCCTGCGGCACATTGATGGTGGAAATGATGAGGTCCAGGCTGCCCGCGAGGCTCGTCAGCGCGCCATCCCGCTTCGTGTTGTGCACATGGTGCGCGCCCATTTGCCGGGCCTCGGCCTCCTTGCTGTCGCTGGTGGTGAAGGCATGCACCTCGCAGCCCCACTTGTTGGCAAACTGCAGGGCCATGTGGCCCAGACCACCGATGCCAATGACTCCCACGCGTGACGTGGGCGAGATCCCATGCACAAGAAACGGCGCAAAGACGGTGATGCCACCGCACAGCAGCGGCCCGGTCTTTTCCAGGTCCAGCGCGTCTGGCAGGGGACGCACCCACGGCCACTGGGCGCGGACACGATCCGCAAACCCGCCGTGGCGCCCCACAATGGTGCCCTGCCCCTGCGCGCACAGGTGCTGGTTTCCTGAGATGCACTCCGGACAGCTCAGACAACTGAAGGCCGTCCAGCCCAGGCCGACACGCTGGCCGATTTTCAACCCCTTGGCCAGCTCCCCCAGCGCCACCACAGTACCCACGGCCTCATGCCCAGGCACAAAGGGATAACGCGACATGCCCCAGTCATTGTCGAGCATCGAAAGATCCGAGTGGCAGATGCCACAGTGGCTGACCTTGATCTCCACCTCCTCCGGTCCCAGCGGACCAGGATCATAGCTGAAAGACTCGAGTGTTCCTTTGGCGGAGGTGGCGGCGTAGGCGTGGATGATGTCAGACATGGGAGGAGAGAGCGGGTGGACACCAGCCCATACGTGCGCCGAGGCGGGAAGGTGCCTGTATTTGCAGCCCGTTTTTCTAAGATGGCTTTGCCCAGCCATGATTCAGAAAGCTTCCGTCTTGGCATTTGTTCTCTTGTTGATACCATCCCTGCATGACCATCGCCCTGCCACCTGCCCTGGACCAGTTCGTGAGCCGCATGCTCGCCACGGGGCGGTATGCCGATGAAGGTGAGATCATGCGGGAGGCCTTGAGACTGCTGGAACGCCGGGAGTTGGACGAGTCGCCAGCCCTGGAAGCAGCCCTATTGGAAGCAGCCCTATTGGAAGGCGTCCGCTCTCCCCATCGGGCGTATAACTCCAGCGTTCTCGATTCAATCCGGGCTGCTGCGCGCGCATGAGCCTGCCCGTCATTATTTCAAGCCGTGCTGAGCAGGACATGATGCTTCCATACCAATGGTATCTCAAGCATGCGGGCTTCGATGTCGCCGAACGGCACCTTCAGGCGGTTGATATAACAATTGCTGAACTGTCTTCCCAGCCCGATCTCGGCGTTACGGGTCGATTTCAGTCAGATGAACTCCACGGAATCCGCAGCTTCCAAACCAAGGGAGCTTTCGACAAGCATCCCATTTTTTATCGTGGCACCGACACGTTGAGCATCGAGCGTGTGATGCATGGTGCACGCGACCTTCCTCGACGCCTGCCTGATGACCCAGGCACTGAATAATTCCTCCCATATTGTCGTGTTCCGCCTTCTCACTTCTTACCTTTCACTTTTCACTGTCTCGGCAGCCCTCGCCGCCGACTTCCCTGCGCTCTACAACAGCGACCCAGGCGATCCGCAGCCGACCTCGCCGCAGGACGCGCTGAAGATGCTTCACGTCCCCCTCGGCTTCAAAGCGACGCTCTTCGCTGCCGAGCCGGACGTGCAAAACCCCGTGGGCATGGCATGGGATGCACGCGGCCGCATGTGGGTGGCGGAAAACTACACCTATGCGGAGCGGGCCAAGCGCTTTGACCTCAGCCTGAAGGACCGTGTCATCATCCTGGAGGACAAGGACTGGGACGGCGTGGCGGAGACGCGCAAGGTCTTCACCCAGGATGTGCAGGTGCTGACCAGCGTGGAGGTGGGCCGAGGCGGTGTCTGGCTCATGTGCCCGCCCCAGCTCCTCTTCATTCCGGATGCCAATGGCGATGACATTCCAGACTCCGAGCCGCAGGTGATGCTGGACGGCTTCACCGTGGCAAAGGACAACTATCACAACTTCGCCAACGGCCTGCGCTTTGCCCCGGACGGCTGGCTCTATGGCCGCTGCGGCCACTCCTGCCCGGGCAAGCTGGGCCTGCCCGGCACGCCCGAGGAACAACGCGTGCCCATGAAGGGCGGCATCTGGCGCTTCCACCCGGAGAAAAAAATCGTGGAGGTGCTGACGCATGGCACCACGAACCCATGGGGGCATGACTGGGATGCGAATGGCGAGATGTTTTTCATCAACACCGTCACAGGGCATCTATGGCACCTCATGCATGGCGCGCATCTGGCGGATTCGAGCACGGCCAACCCGTTTGTGTATGAGAAGCTCGACACCATCGCCGACCACTACCACTACGACCGCAGCGGAAGCTGGACGGAGTCCCGCGATGGCAAGGCGAACAGCCTGGGCGGCGGCCACGCACACATCGGCATGATGATCTACCAGGCCGACCAGTGGCCGGAGATGTATCGCAACAAGCTCTTCACCCTGAACATGCACGGCCGCCGAGCCAATGTGGAAAAGCTGGAGCGCAACGGCAGCGGCTATGTGGGGCGGCATGAGCCGGACGTGTTTCTGACAGATGACCCTTGGTTTCGGGGCATCGAGATCTCCACCGGGCCGGATGGCAGCGGCTTCATCCTCGACTGGAGCGACACTGGCGAGTGCCATGAGTCCACCGGCGTGCATCGCACCAGCGGGCGCATCTTCCGCATCAGCCACGGCATGCCAAAGAAGCCGGAGCAGCCCTTCGCCTGGCGCAAGCCGTGGCCCAAGGCCGACCTGGGATCTGAGAACGAGCACGCCCGCGTCCTTGCCCTTCGCGAGGGCACCCAGTTCTGGCCGCTGGACGCCCTCACCGGCCCCATGCCACACGCCACCTATCCGGAGAGCACGCTGGACCTGCCTAAGCTCGCCCGCGAAGAAAGTTCCTCCATCGTCCGCCTCAATCTGGCCTCCACATTGCAGCGCCTGCCCGTGGCAAAGCGTGCCGAGCTGGCCGTGGCCCTCCTTTCCCACACCGAGGACGGCAGCGATCCCTTCCTGCCCCACCTCGTCTGGTACGGCATCAGCCCGCTGGCAAAGCAGGACCCGCAGGCCCTGGTGCAGGTCGCCAAAGTTTGCACCTGGCCCAAAACCCTGCGCTGGATCGCCCGCAGCCTCGCCACCCAGCCGCCCCCCCTCGACTCCCTGCTCACCGCCATCCAGCCTGCCCAAACCGGGGCGGTGCTCGAAGGCATCGCCGACGCCTTCAAAGGCATCCGCAAGGCGCCCAAGCCCGCGCATTGGGACGTCATCGCCAAGTCGGAGGCCGCGCAAAAAAATGCCGTGCTGCTGCGTGACCTCAGCATCCTCTTTGGCGACGGACGCGCCCTGGACGACGTGAAAAAACTTGTGCTCGATGACACGGCCGAGCTGACCGACCGCGAGGCCGCCCTGAAGACCCTCATTGAGGCCCGCCCTGCCGACCTGCAGGAGGTCTGCGCCCGGCTGCTCGACGTGCGTGGCCTGAACGTCACCGCCGCCCGCGGCCTCGCCCTCTCCGGCGACGCCGCCACCGCCGCCCAGCTCGCCAAGGCCTACCGCAAGTTCAACACCGCCGACCGTCCCGCCCTCATCGACGTGCTCGTCGCCCGCCCTGTCTTTGCCAAGGAACTGCTGCGGGAGATTTCCGCTGGCCGCATCCCCCGCACCGATCTCAGCGCCTTCCACGCCCGCCAGATCCGCGCCTTCAATGACGACGCGCTGACCCAGGACCTCGTCGCCGCCTGGGGGGAGCTGCGCGAGTCCGCCGCCGACAAAAAAGAGCTCATCGAAAAGATGAAGAAGCAGCTCACCCCGGACACCCTCGCCAAGGCAAACCTCAGCCAGGGCCGCATCCTCTTCACCGCCGTCTGTGGTGCCTGCCACATCATGTATGGGGAAGGCGGCAAAATCGGCCCCGACCTCACCGGCTCCGGCCGTGCGAACCTTGACTACCTCCTCGAAAACATCGCCGACCCCTCCGGCGTCGTCACCGCCGACTACCGCGTCAGCATTGTCACGCTCAAGGACGGCCGCATCCTCAGCGGCGTCATCTCCGCCACCAACGACCGCACCCTCACTCTGAAAACCCTCACCGAATCCACCACCCTGGACAAGGCCGAGATCACCAAGACCGAGACGTCCCCCCTTTCCATGATGCCTGAAGGCCTCCTCCTCGCCTTGCCCGCAGACAGCGTGAGGGACCTCATCGCCTACCTCATGCATCCGAGCCAGGTGCCGCTGCCGAAGGAGCCAGCCTCCCCTTAAGGCAACTCGCAGAGTGGTTTGAAGCAAACTTCGTTGGCAGGGGCACACGTTCTTGCTGTAGTGGGGCAATGGCAAACGGAACCCTTCTCATCACCGGCGGCGCCGGGTACATTGGCTCGCACACGGTGAGGCACCTGCTGGAGCAAAACGAGCGCGTCGTGGTGCTGGACAATCTGGTCTTTGGCCACCGTGAGGCGCTGCCGCTGGACCGGGTGACCTTTGTGGAGGGGGACATGGCGGACGCCGCGCTGGTGGAGCAGGTTTTTGCGGAGCACAAGCCGGAGGCGGTGCTGCACTTTGCGGCCTTTGCGTATGTGGGCGAGTCGGTGACCGATCCGCTGAAGTACTACCGCAACAACCTGGCCGCGCCGCTGACGCTGCTGGAGACCATGCAGCGCCATGACTGCAGGCGGTTCATCTTTTCCTCCACCTGCGCCACGTATGGCGATCCGGTGAAGATCCCCATCGACGAGTCGCACCCGCAGGCCCCGGTGAATCCCTACGGGGCCAGCAAGTGGATGCTGGAGCGCGTGCTGCGCGACTGCGACCGCGCCTGGGGCCTGAAGTCCGTCTTTCTGCGCTACTTCAACGCCAGCGGCTGCCACCCCAGCGGGGAGATTGGCGAGGACCACAACCCGGAGACCCACCTCATCCCCCGCATCCTCATGGCGGCCACGGGCGAGATCGAGAACATCACCGTCTTCGGCACAGACTACGACACGCCGGACGGCACCTGCATCCGCGACTACATCCATGTCTGCGACCTGGCCTCCGCCCACGCGCTGGCCCTGGAGTATCTGCGCAAGGGCGGGGAGACCACCCCGGTGAACCTCGGCACGGGCCGTGGTTTCAGCGTGAAGGAGATCATCGCCACAGCCGAGGCGGTGACGGGAAAAACCATCCCCGTGACCTACGGCGACCGCCGTGCAGGCGATCCCTCCGAGCTGATCGCTGACCCCTCCGCCGCCGCCCGGATCATCGGCTGGAAGGCCAAACATTTGAATCCCAAGGAGCACATGGAATCCGCGTGGAAGTGGATGAGCGGCCCTGGCGGTGGGCGTTACTGATTTTTGAGCAAACATTTCAGGCCGCTGTCTGAGGGTAGATAGGTTTCGGCCGCCCTCATGACAGCCCGTTTTTTCACCACACTAGGACTCATCGTCGCCCTTTTTGGCGGCGCATGGGCGCATGCCGTTGAACTCCTTGGCCAGCCGTTGGTGACGCCTGCGGCCACCAGTGCCACTGTGGCTTGGAAGACCGATGTGGCCTGTGGCACCCGGCTACAGTACGGGCTGAACGAGGCCCAACTGGGCCAGAAGGTGGAAGGGGGTGTCTCCGCCACGCATGAGGTGCGGCTGGAGGGGCTGGCCCCTGGGACCACCTACCACTACAGCGTTGGCAGCGCCCGCACACGCCTGGCCACCGGGAGTTTCACCACCACCGGCGCGGCACCTGCAGCCGCACCACAGCCCTCGATCGCCCGGCGCGTGCTGGATGCCATCACACCTGCGGCCGAGAAAAAAGCCGTCGTCACCCCCACCGTTCCCCCCACCAGCAAGACCTGGGGAAATGTGGCCACGCTGCAGGACCACTTTGACCGTCACGGCCCTGACTTTGGCAGCAAATCACCCGCTGACTATGCCGCCGGCGCATGGCTCCTCTTGCAACGTGCACGATCAGAAAACTTGCCCATGAAGCTGGATGATACGGACGGCACTCTGCGCATTTACGATCCCAGGACAGGAGCCTTCGCCGCCTACAACGGCGCTGGCAGGACCAAGACATACTTCAAGCCCGGCAGCCCGGGCTACTGGCAGCGCCAGCCGGGCCGCCCCGTGAAATCATCCGCTGATCTCCCTCCCTCTTTCCGTCAGCCATGAGCCGCAAAAAATCTTCCAAATCCCCCACGATGAAAACTGACCCCACGAGCTGCCCTGTGTGCGGCTATGACAAGCTTGAAGAACCCCCGCGCAACCGCACCGGCGGAGCGTCCATGGAGATCTGCGCCTGCTGCGGTTTCCAGTTTGGCGTGACCGATGACGACAAGGGCATCAGCTATGACGAATACCGTCAGGGCTGGATCAGCGACGGCATGCCCTGGACCAGCAAACAAAAGGCGCCGAAAGGATGGGACCCCCAGACGCAGCTTGGCAACCTGGCCCGCACCGCCACGCTGAAGCGCGTCAAAGGCCGCCCTCCCCGCCTCTTTTTGCAGCCTGCATAAAGCGGAAAACCATGCGGCCCCCAAGGGGGGGAGCACGGAGATCGTCTTTCTTTCGGCTCCGTGCTACGCTGCCCCTTGAAGCAAACTTTTCGCATGTTCCCGGGCGCTCGCGGCGCTGCCCCCCAGCATGCGAGCCAGCTCCTCCACCCGCTCCTCGCCGCTGACCTCGGTAATCTGTGAGCGGGTCTGGTTTCCGGTGATTTCCTTGGTGACCACAAAGTGACTTGCCGCCAGCGAGGCCACCTGGGGAAAGTGAGTGATGGCGATCACCTGATGCGTGGCCCCCAGGCCTCCCATCTTGCGGCCAACGGCCTCGGCAATGTTGCCGCCCACATTGGCGTCGATCTCATCGAACACCAGCAGCGGCACCGCATCCTGCTTGGCCAGGGCGCTCTTCACCGCCAGCAACACGCGTGACATTTCACCGCTGGAGGCGGTAAGGCGGAGAGGCTTGGACGGCTCGCCCGGGTTCGGGGCAAAGTGGAAATCCACCTCCTCCAGTCCCTGCCGCTCTGGGGCGGAAAGCGGCGAAAGCCGGGCCTCAAACACGCTGCGTTTGAAGCCGAGATCGGTCAGATGCGCGGCCACTTCCTTGGCAAGTTTTGGCGCGGCATCGCCACGTTTTTTGGAGATCTGCCTGCCCAGCTTCACCACCTCCGCCTCCCGCTCCTTCACCAGCTTCTGCAGCTTGGTGATCTCCTCGCCCCGGTTCTCGATCCGGCCCAGCTTGCGCTCCGTCTCGGCCAGAAACTCCAGAATCTCCTTGATGCCGCGCCCATACTTCCGCTTCAGCGTCTGGATGGTGTGGATGCGGCTCTCCAGCTCCTCAAGCTCCGCGCCATCGATCTCCAGCTCCTCCGCATAGTCCGCCACACTGCTTTCCAGCTCCGTCAGCTCGATGTGTGCCGACTTGAAACCCTCAAACAGTTTGGCCGTGCCGGGGTCGATTTTCTCCAGCTCATGAATGCTGCGGCTTATCTCCCGCAGACCGTCGATGACGCTGCCCTCCCCCTCGGAGAGGCGGCTGGTGATGGCACCGCAAAGCTCCGCCAGACGCGCACCATTGGCGGCGATGCGGTGACGCGACTCAATCTCCTCCTCCTCGCCGTCCTTGAGGTTGGCGGCGGCAATTTCGTTGGCCTGAAACTTCAGCATGTCGATCTGCTGGCTGGAGGCGCGTTCGGAGTTCTCCAGCTCATCCAGCTCGGAGGCCGCCGCCCGCCACTCACGCCAGGCACCCTCGTATTTCTCCAGCGCCTCCTCGATGCCCGCAAACTTGTCCAGCATGTCGAGCTGGCGCTCGCGTGAGTTCAGCGATTGGTGGTCATGCGGCCCATGCAGATCGACCAAAAATTCGCCCAGGTTTTTCAGCACTTGAATCGTCACTGGCGAGCAGTTCACAAACTGCTTGTTCGCCCCGCTGACGCTGATGGTGCGCTTGATCAGCAGCTCCCCGTCCTGGCAAGGCTCCAGGCCGGCCTCCTCCAGCACGGCATCAATGGCCTTGGTGTCCTTCAAATGAAATCCGGCCTCCACCGTGCAGGAGTCCTGCCCGGACCGGATGAGGGAGCGGTCGGCGCGCTCGCCCAGAATCAGCTTCAATGCCCCGACGATGATCGACTTGCCGGCCCCGGTTTCCCCTGTCACCCCCACCAGCCCGGCTGCCAGTTCCCAGGTCACGTCTTCAACAAGGGCCAGATTGCGGATTTTGAGAACAGAAAGCATGAGTTCGGGAAAATGGTGGGCAAATGAACATGGTGCGCACCTTGAAGCATTTCAACTCCGGCCTTTGAATCTTGCGGTGTTACCCTCGCAAAAAATGTTCACGCCCCAAGGTCATTCCCCACGCGGTGATCTTCCGCTCCAGGCTTTGAACGCGCGGGAGAAGTGGGCGGCGGACTTGTAGCCGAGCTCGGCGGCCACGTTTTTCACCAGGGCGTCCGGCTGGCGCAGCTTGATCGCGGCCTGGGACAGCTTCAGGCGGGTCAGGCAGGCCAGCGGCGTCTCCGTGTCGTAGCGCTGAAACAGGCGGGTGAAGTAGGCAGCGGAGACGTGGCAGGCCTTGGCCGCCTGCTCGATGCTGTTCAGCACAGGATAGTTGCGCAGCAGGTGACCTCGGCAGCGCAGGTAGGTGGCATACGCGGGGTCAATTTTCGTGGTGGCTGGCTGGCGGCTGTCCGCACCCAGCACCAGGGCGTGCTCCAGGGTGACGCTGGCGGCCAGCAGGCCGAACCGGCCGCCACGCAGCGCGTGATCGATGACTTCCTCCAGCAGGGCCCCCACACGGGCGGCGTCCGCCACGCGCAACACGCTGCCAGGGGCGAGGTCAAGATCCTGCATCATTTGCAGGGCTCGTTTTCCGGTGAAGTTGAAAAAGTACTTCACCATCGGCTCATCCGAGGAGCTGCGGATCACGTGCGGCACGCTGGAGTCAAAGAAGAAGGCGTGCCCCGCCTCGATCTCATGCCGTCGGTTTCCCAGGGTGACGGAGCCATGCCCACGGGAGACAAACTCAAAGGCCACAAAGGGAAAGTCCCTGCGGTCCACCACGAAGTCAGGCGCGCACCATTCGCAGCCGCCGCCCACAAGGCAGAGCGTGCCCGCGTCGCGCTGCCGCTCCTGCCACTCGGGCAGGAAAAAGCGGCGGGTGCGCATCACCTGCGTGGAAAAATAGTCGGCCTGGTCGGTGGCTGGCATGAAAGGAGATGACGAAACCAGAATGTCGAACGCCGGACGGAGGCGGCGCCCGAGAGAAAAGAAGAAGCTGGTCATTTCTTGCACTCCACGTCAAGAATCGTCATTTCAGCGCCAAAGATAATCAGAACAGGCGGTTTGCGTTTGGCAGCGCCCGCCCCTTGCTTGGCTGGCCATGTCACAACCACTCTGCGGCATCATTCCGCCTCTTGTCACCCCGTTGCGTGATCGCGACACCCTGGACGCCGCCGGTCTGGAGCGGCTGATCGATCATCTCATCAGCGGCGGTGTGTCCGGCCTCTTCATTTTGGGCACCACGGGGGAAGGCCCCAGCCTGAGCTATCGGCTGCGGCGGGAGCTGATCGAGCGCACCTGCAAACACACCGCCGGGCGTGTCCCCGTGCTGGTGGGCATCACCGACACCTCCTTCACGGAGTCGGTGGAGCTGGCCAAATTCTCCGCCGATGCCGGGGCCACGCATGTGGTGACTTCCGCGCCTTACTATTTCCCAGCCGCCCCGCCGGAGATGCTGGAGTACGTGCAGGATCTCGTGGCGGAGATGCCGCTGCCGCTCTTCCTCTACAACATGCCGGGGTTGACCAAGGTCAGCTTTGAGATCGACCTCGTCCGCCGCGCTCTGGACATGCCGGGTGTCTGCGGGGTCAAGGACAGCTCCTGCGACATGATCTACTTCCACCGCCTCATCGAGGTGGCCAAACAACGCCCCGGCTGGAGCGTGCTGGTGGGCCCCGAGGAGCTCACCGCCGAGGCCGTGCTGCTGGGCGGGCATGGCGGCATCAATGGCGGGGCCAACCTGCATCCAAAGCTGTATGTGGACATGTACAAGGCAGCCGCGGCGCAGGACCTCCAGCGCACGCGCGAGCTGCACACGCAGGTGATGCGCCTCGCAGGCAGCATCTACACCGTGGGCAGGCACAAGTCCGCCATCATCAAGGGCATCAAGTGCGCGCTGAGCCTGCTGGGCATCTGCGAGGACCACATGGCCGAGCCCTTCCACCGCTTCCGCGAGCCGGAGCGCCAGATGATTCGCGAAAGACTGGCCGCGCTTGGCCTGATTTCTTGAGACGGCAAATCCACCCAACCACCCCTTTCTGTTTCCCAACCATCCCATGAAACTTTTCCATCTTGCCCTGCCCTGCCTCCTCCTGTCCTCGGCTCTTCGTGCGGAGGACGCGGTTGTGAAGTCCGAGTTCATCTATGACACCGGGCCGTATCCGCAGATCCATGCCACGACGATTGAGGAGACTTCCAAGGGCGGCCTGGTTTCCGCGTGGTTCGGCGGCACGGCTGAGAAAAACCCGGACGTCTGCATCTGGGTCTCGCGCCTTGTCGATGGCCAATGGACGGAAGGCGCGGAGGTGGCCAATGGCGTGCAGCCGGACGGCACCCGCCATCCCACCTGGAACCCCGTTTTGTTCCAGCCCAAGGGCGCGCCACTCATGCTTTTCTACAAGGTCGGCCCGAATCCGGAGCAGTGGTGGGGCGAGCTCAAAACATCCACCGACGGCGGCACCACATGGTCCGCCGCACGTCGGCTGCCCGACGGCTTCCTTGGCCCCATCAAAAACAAGCCGGTGCAGCTTCCCAATGGCGACATCCTCTGCCCGACGAGCAATGAGACACACGAAAAGCCCAGCAAGTGGAGCGTTCACTTCGAGCGCAGCAGCGACCTCGGCGCGACCTGGCAGAAAATTGGCCCGGTGAACGATGGTGTGGCGATCCAGGCCATTCAGCCCAGCATTCTCTTCCTCGGCGGCGACAGCCTCCTCTCACTCGGGCGCTCCAGGCAGGACCGCGTGTTCGAAATCCGCTCCGACGACGGCGGCAAGACATGGGGTGCGATGACCCTCGGCAGCCTGCCCAACAACAACAGCGGTACCGACGCCGTCACGCTTGCAGATGGCCGCCACGCCATCATCTACAACCACATCGGCGGCACACCCGGCCAGTGGGGGGGCAAGCGCACGCCGTTGAACCTCGCCATCTCTTCCGATGCCAAAACATGGCAGGCCGCGCTTGTGCTGGAAAGCGCCCCCGGGGAGTACAGCTACCCCGCCATCATCCAGACAAAGGATGGCCTTGTGCACATCACCTACACCTGGAAGCGCCAGAAGGTGAAGCATGTGGTCGTTGATCCCGCCAAGCTCGCCCTCAAGCCCATCGTGGATGGCCAGTGGCCGCAATAGCCCCCACCATGACGAGGCCCCTCTGCCTTCTCCTGCTTGCCGCGGCATCCGTCCACACCATGGGCGCGGATGCTGTCGCCGGGCTTGAGCTCCTGGGTGAAAAGAAAGCCGGAGACCGTGCGCCCACGCTGCGGCCGGCCACCCACGAAAACATCATCGTTTACAAGGAGCCTGGGCGCTATGGCGGCTGGCCGGCCAACCAGGGGCTGTGGCAGTGGGGGGATGAGCTGGTGGCAGGCTTCACCTCCACCTACTACAAGCAGACCACCACGGACCACCGTATCGACCGTACCAAGCCCAGCCATCGCGTGCAGGCGCGCAGCCTGGATGGAGGCATCACATGGAAGGTCGAGGCGGACCAGCCCTACTCCGACCGGAAGGACGAGTCCAAGCCCGTCGCTTTGAAGGAGCCGCTGGACTTCACCGCGCCTGACTTCGCGCTGATGTTTCGCTTCAAGGGTCTGCATGTCGGTCCATCATGGTTCTATACCACGCACGACCGTTGCAGGACCTGGCAGGGGCCGTTCGAGTTCGCCGTCGCGGGAGTGGATGGCATCTCCACCCGCACGGATTTGATCCCGCTGGGACCGCGCGACTGCCTCATGTTCGGCAGTTGTGGCAAGAAGTCAGACAACAAGGAAGGCCGCGTTTTCTGCGCCCGCACCACCGACGGAGGACTGACGTGGAAGCTGCAATCTTACATTGGCGAGGAACCCGCGCCCGGCGGCTTTGCCATCATGCCCAGCAGCGTGCGCACCACAGGCGGGGCATTGCTCACCACCATCCGCATGGGCAGGCCGGAGGCCAACATCCAGCTCTGGCGCAGTGATGATCTGGGCCAGACATGGGCCAAGGTCTGCGACGTCACCGGCAGCATCGGCGGCAATCCTCCTGCCACGGTCACGCTGCCAGACGGCCGCGTGGCGGTGACCTACGGCTTCCGTCGCAAGCCCACAGGCATCCGCGCCCGCATCACCGCTGACGAGGGCAGGACCTGGACGCCGGAGATCATCCTCCGCGACGACGGCTTTGACGGCGACCTCGGCTATCCCCGCAGCATCGTACGCCCGGACGGCAAGGTGCTGACCCTCTACTATTTCAACGGGCCGAAGGAGGAGGACCGCGCCATCGAAGGCACGTTCTGGACGCCTCCAGCATCCTGATCTGGCAAAGTTTGGTCAAATGTCACGCTAAGTTCGGCAGCGTGCCGCGTTGCCTCTGCCCCGCAATGAAACGCATTGTTCTTCCTCTCCTCCTGTTCGTTGCCAGCTTGCATGCCGAAGACTGGGGGGCCTACAGCCTCGTTCCCGTCAGCGCGCCAAAGATGGTGCTGGAGGCCTTGAAGGCCGGGACTGCGGAAGGCACCCTCGTCTCCATCAACACACCTGCCGGTGCGTCCCACCAGAAGTGGCTCGTCACGCCGAAGGAGGCGGGCTTCTTCGCCATCAAGCCAGCGCATGCGCCGGAATTGGCGCTGACGGTCAGCCAGTCAGGCACCCAAAATGGAACCCCCATCGTGCTGGAGAAGGACAGCGGACAGCCTGCTCAACTGTGGGCGCTGACCAAGCACGAAAACAACAGCTACAGCCTGACACCGAAACACCATCCTACCTCGGGCCTGGACCACCTTGGCGGAAAGCAGGAGCCAGGGGCGAAAATCGACCTGTGGAAGTACAATCCCCGCGACCAGCATCTGCAATGGTTCATCAAGCCCCTGGCTGGCACCGGCGTGGCGGAGGAGAAGGCGGAAGCAGCTCCGAAATATGAGCCTCCCGCCATCAAGTCAGAGGACATCAAGCCCGGTGAGATCAAGGAGTTCCAGTTCGCCCAGAGCCGGATCTTCCCTGGCACCGTACGGGACGTGACTGTGTTCGTGCCCGCTCAATACGATGGCAGGAAGCCCGCCTGTGTCTATGTGAAGACGGACGGCTACAACCCGCGTGAGAAGGTGATGATGGAGACCCTGATCGCCACCGGAGAAATGCCGGTGACGGTGGGTGTGTTCGTGAAACCGGGTGTTCTGCTGGCACCGGCCAAGGGTGCCACCAACCTGCGCAACCGCTGCTTTGAATACGACGGCGTCAGCGACAACAACGTGCGCTTCCTCCTCGATGAGCTGCTGCCGTTTGTGGCCAAAGAGCACCAGCTCAATCTTTCCACCGACGGCAACGACCGCTGCATCTCCGGCGGCAGCAGCGGAGGCATCGCGGCCTTCACCGCAGCGTGGCATCGGCCGGAGGCCTTCAGCCGTGTGTATGCCGCCAGCGGGAGCTGGGTGGCCTTTCGTGGCGGACATGAGTTTCCAACCATGGTGCGCAAGTTTGAGGCAAAGCCCATCCGCGCCTTTCTGACCACCGCCACGCACGACATGGAGAATGCGGCGGGCGACTGGTATCTCACCGACCAGGAGATGGACAAGGCGCTGAAATTTTCCGGCTACGACTACCAGTTCCGCATCATCGAAGGCCGCCACGTGGCGGGCTACATGGAAAACTACCAGGAGGCCATGGCCTACCTGTGGAAGGGCTGGCCGGAGCGTGTGCAGGCTGGCCCCAGCGCCCCGCGCGCGCAGGACATCCTTCTTCCCAATGAAGGCTGGCAGCTCCTGGCGGAGGGCTTCAAGAGCACGCGCGGTCCGGCCTGCAATGCGGCTGGGGAGGTCTTCTTTGCCGACACTTCCAGCGACAAAATCCACCGCATCGGCCTGGACGACAAGGTGAGCGAATTTGCCTCCGACACTGGAAAGGCGCACTGCGTGACGGTCGGCGCGGACGGCACGCTTTACACCATCTCTGAAAAGTCCGGCAAACTCATGCGCTATGACGCCCACGGCACCGGCAGCGTGGTGCTGGAGGGCCTGCTGGGGCACTCCATCATGGCCGCGCCCGGCGGCGCGTTGTATGTGACAAGCAATGGTGAGAAGCCCAATGAGCCGGGCAAGGTGTGGCTCATCAAGGACGGCCAGAAGAAGCAGGTGGACACCGGCATCAAGTTCGCCACCGGCATGGCTTTTCGCCCGGACCAATGGCTGCTGTCCGTGGCGGAAGGCCACTCGAAGTGGGTTTACAGCTATCAGATCAACGAAGACGGCACGCTCGCCAACAAGGAGCGCTTTTTCCATCTGCATGTGGCCGACTGGGATGACGACGCGGGAGCGGAATCTGTGTGTTATTCGGTCGAAGGCCGTCAGTTCATCGCCACGAAGAGCGGCGTGCAGATCAGCGCGGACGACGGCCCCACGCAGGTCATCCTGCCTGTGCCGGGCAACGCCCGGGTGACTGGCGTGTGCCTGGGCGGAAAGGACAAGGACACGCTCTACGCCCTGTGCGGCAATAAAATCTGGAAGCGTAAAATCCAGCACCACGCCATGGGCGCCTTCACTCCCCCGGCCAAGCCCAGGGGCACGCCGCTTTGATTTGACCCCCGGTTCACCATTGCCCTGATCTTCGTCATCTTTTCCAAATGCTCCCGCTCCGCCTGACCAGCCTGCTCCTTCTCTCCGCCCTTGTGTCTTCTGCGGCAGAACCCCTGACCAACTCGATCGGCATGAAGCTGGTTCGCGTTGAGCCGGGCAGCTTTCTCATGGGGCAGGACGGACCTGTCTCAGATCACCGAATGGTGAAGCACCCGGAAAAGTTCGACGACTCAGACTTCGACGAGAAACCCGCGCATCGTGTGGCCATCACCCAGCCCTTTCACATGGGCGCCACCGAGGTCACTGTGGCGCAGTATGAGCAGAGCGCGCCATCCGGTTTCAAGCGGCGATCCGCCAAGGATGACGACGCCGTGTCATCGGTCTCCTGGGACGAGGCTGCAAGGTTCTGCGAATGGCTTTCAAAGAAGGAAGGCAAAACCTACCGCCTGCCCACGGAGGCCGAATGGGAATACGCCTGCCGCGCAGGCACCACGACACTTTTCAACACCGGGGATGCTCTGCCCGACGGCTTTCAGCCCTGGTGGAGCGACACTGGCTATGCCGAACGCTACTTTGTCGGGGCTGTCTATCCCAAGCCCTACCGCAAGACACGGGCCGCCAGCCTGCACGTGGCGCAGACCCCGCCAAACGCCTGGGGCCTGCACGACATGCATGGAAACGTGGCCGAGTGGTGCCTGGACTGGTATGGTCCGTATGAAGCGGGTGATCAGACCGATCCGCTGGGGCGCGAAACAGGAGACTTTCGTGTCATCCGCGGGGGCAGCCACTCCCTCTTCGTCCGCCTGCTGCGCTCCGCCAACCGCGCCGCATGGCTGCCGCAGGCCCACAGCAACAAAACAGGCTTTCGCGTCGTCTTGGCTGAACTGCCGGATGGCCAACACCTGCCGCCCACCCCAGCGCCGCTGAATGCCCAGGATGTGAAGCAGAGCCACCTTAAGATTGAGAAAGGCCCGCAGGAGGCACCGGTCTTCATCGGTCCAAAGCCCTTTGTCAAAGTGCCGGAGAAATCAACCGGCCCTCTCTACTTCACCCACAATCACAGCCCGTCGATCACCGAATGCCCCAATGGTGACTTGCTCGCTGCATGGTACTCCTGCGCGGATGAAGGTGGCAGCGAGCTGAGCAACATCGCCAGCCGTCTGCGGCACGGTGCCACCGAGTGGGAACCGCCCTCCGTTTTCTGGGACGGGGCCGATGTGAACGATCACGCGCCGAAAATCTGGTGGGACGGCAAAGACACCCTGTTTTTCTTTGTGCGTGGCCGTGACGAAAACCTGATGCGCACCTCCACAGACAACGGCGCCACCTGGACGGGGGCGCAGATCCTCCAGCCCGTGGGTGAGTTCGGCAACCAGGTCCTGCGGCTCAGCGATGGAACACTGGTGCTGGGCAATGACTCGCGCACCTGCAGCCTCGTTTTCAGCCGTGACCAGGGAAAGAGCTGGGACTTCAATTTGCTGAAGGAAAAAATGACGGACTGCCGCCCCGGCACCACCGGGCCGCGCTATCCCGGCATCCATGCGCCGATGGTGCAGATGGCCGATGGCCGCATCATGGCGCTCAGCCGCAACGATCCACCGGAGGATCAGGAGAAATTTGGCTTCAAGACCGTGGCCAGCTTCACCGGCGACCTGGGCAAAACATGGACCTACGAGGTCAGCGAGTTCCCCGCCATCAGCAGCGTGCAGCGCGCCACCATGATCCGCCTGCAAGAGGGCGGCATTCTGCTTTGCAGTTTCACCGACCAGTGGCGGGATTGGAAGAACCGCAAAGGCATGACCTTCAAGGCCGCCGGTGGCAGGGAGTTCACCGGCTTCGGCATGTTTGCGGCTGTCTCCTTTGATGAAGGCAGGACATGGCCGGTGCGCCGCCTCATCACTCCCGGCGGAAAGTCCAGATCGGTCAACATGATCGACCGCGTGAGGTTCGACATGAGTGACACGTATGCCGAGCCCTGCGGGTATCTGGCCTCCACCCAGACGCGCGACGGGAACATCCAGCTCATCACCAGCAAGAACCACTACGTCTTCAATCTCGCCTGGCTGAAGGAGCTGCCCGCCGCCCCGTGATGCATCACCTCATGACCCAACTACTGCCGCACCTTTTTGCGGCTCCTGCCACCGTGAAGGTCATTCCCGGCGAGGGGCACGAGGTCGGCCCGTCCTTCTTCGAGCGCCTGGAGCCCGTCGATTTTGTTCTGTCCATGAAGTGACCGCTTCTTTAATCTTTGTTTCCCATGAAAGCACTGCTCACCGCCATCACCTGCCTCCTCGCCTTCAACATCCTGGCCCAGGATGCCAAAGTCGCCACCTTGACCGCCGCTGACGAGGCGCGTGTCGCCGCCATGAAATCCCCTGACCGTGAAAAGCTGGACGCTGTTTTCTCCGACGACCTGCGTTACGCGCACTCCAATGGCGTCGTGGACACCAAGGCTGCATTCATCGACATTCTCGTCGGCGGGAAGACCAAGTATGTTGGCTACGATGTGGTCGAAAGGACGTTCACTTTCCCTGCCCCCGGAATTGCCCTCATGGCCGGCCGCAGCCGCGTGCAGGCAGAGACAGCCAAGGGCAAGATGGACAGCGTCCTCAGCTACCTGGCGGTCTGGCGTGAGGAAAATGGCCAATGGCGCTTCCTCGCCTGGCAGTCCTGCAAGCTCCCGCCAGCACAGTAGCCTCCACGGGCGGTCGAAGCCGCGCCTGCCCAGATCGCCCAATCAACCCTCGAACCCACGTCATGCGTCTCATCCCGATCCTCGTCTCCCTCCTTGCGGTCACATCGCTTTCAGCGCAAGTCCGGCCGCTGGCACAGGAGCATGTGGCCATCTGGACCTCACCGGACCCGAAGCATCTGTATGGCTACACACCGGGCATCTGCAGGCTGCCTTCAGGCAGGCTCGTTGTCACGCATGAGGTCTCCTCCGCCGGCAAGCCCGTGGCCCCGGAGAACAAGGCCTTTTATGAAGGGCGCATCCTCACCAGTGACGACGCCGGCAAAACGTGGGTCCATCGGGCAAACTTCGACCTCAGCTTTGCGCGGCCCTTCGTCGCAGGAAAGTCCCTCTACGTCCTCGGGAAGAGCAAGCAGGTGGGCATCATCCGCTCCGATGACAATGGCGTGACATGGACCCCACGAACGTTCCTCAATGACACGGGCATCTGGCACCAGTCCGCCTGCAATGTCCACTTTGCCAACGGATGCGTTTATCTGGTCATGGAAAAGCATGCCCCAAGGCGCGGCATCCAAGGCTGGCAGGTGGGGGATCTGGCGCCGGTGCTGATGCGGGCCAGGGCTGACGCCGACCTGACGGACCGCGCCAGCTGGACCTTTGCCAGTGAGCTTGTCTTTGAGGATATGCCGGAGGCAACGCTGCCAAATGCCTTTGGCCTGCCGTTTCACCCTGTGGACAAAAAGAAGGTGACGTTCCTTGTCCCGCCAAAGGGGCGTGGCATTGCGGCCCTGGGATGGCTGGAGACCAACGTGGTGCAGTTCACCGATCCCAACCACGTCTGGCATGATCCTGCCGGGAAGACCTTCCACCTCTGGATGCGGGCCAACACCGGCATGACGAACTACGCCGCGATTGCCCAAGTAAATGAAAACGAAGATGGCAGCATGACGACGTCCGTGGTGAAGACACCCGCCGGAACTCCCATGCTGTATGCGCCATGTCCCGGCGGCCAGATGCGCTTCCATGTGGAGTGGGATGAAAAGACCAAGCTCTACTGGCTGCTCGGCTCCCAGGCGACCGATTCCATGATCCGCCCGGACCGCATGCCGCCGGAGCGGTGGGGCACGCCGGACAATGAGCGGCACCGCCTTGTGCTGCACTTTTCCAAAAACATGATCGACTGGTGCTTTGCCGGGCTGGTGTGCGCCGGGGCCACGCCCAAGGAGGCCCGCCACTACGCCAGCATGTGCATCGACGGCGAGGACCTGTGCATCGTCAGCCGCAGCGGCGACGCCAAAGCCCATTCCGCGCACAACGGCAATTTGATCACCTTCCACCGCGTTCCAAATTTCCGCAGTCTTGTTTACTGACCGCCGCCATGAAACGTCTTGCGCTTCTGTTTTCGTCACTCGTCATCTGGCATTCGTCATCACCTGCGGCCCAGCCTCCCAACGTGCTCTTCATCGCCGCCGACGACCTGCGCAATGACCTCGGCTGCTACGGCCACCCGATGGTGAAGACGCCGAACCTGGACCGGCTGGCCAAACGCGGGCTTGTTTTCAACAAGGCCTACTGCCAGCAGGCGGTGTGCAATCCCTCCCGTGCCTCAATCATGACAGGCCAGCGGCTGGACGCACTGCGCATCTGGAATCTGGCCACCCACTTCCGCGACAGCGCACCGGACGCGGTCACGCTGCCGCAGCACTTCATGAGGAACGGCTACTTCACCCAGAATGTGGGGAAGATCTTCCACAACTGGCTGCATGAGATCCCAGGAGACCCCGCCTCCTGGAGCGTGCCTGCCGAGATGCACTTTGCCAATCATGGCGATGACAAGCCGCAGGTGGAGGGCGCGCTGCCGCCAAACCTGGCCAAGGACATCAAATGCCAGTGTCTTGACGTGCCGGATGAGGCATACTTCGACGGACGTGTGGCAAAGCTGGCCGTGCAGGCGCTGGAGCAGCGCAAGGTCGAGGCAAAACCGTTCTTCCTGGCCGTGGGCTTCTGGAAGCCTCATTCCCCTTTCAACGCCCCCAAAAAGTACTGGGACATGTACCAGCGTGACGAGGTGGCCATGCCCAGGAACCCGGACTGGCCGCAGGACACGCCGCGCATCGCCTGGCACGACAGCCGGGAACTGCTGGGCACGAAGAAGGGTGGAAAGGCGCGCAAGATCACCGACGAAAGCATTCGCGAAATGCGCCACGGCTATCTGGCCAACATCACCTACATGGACGCGCAGATCGGCAAGGTGCTGGATGCTTTGGACCGCTTGAAAATGACCGAGAACACCGTGGTCGTGTTCTGGTCCGACCACGGCTATCATCTGGGCGAGCAGACCTTGTTTGCAAAAACCTCGAACTTTGAGCTGGATGCGCGCGTCCCCTTCATCATCGCCACCCCGCAGATGAAAACCGCAGGGCAGAAGACGGACTCGCTGGCAGAGCTGCTGGACGTCTATCCCACGCTCTCCGACCTGTGCGGACTGCCGAAGCCCGCGGGCACGCAGGGTGTCAGCCTGGCCCCGGTGCTGGCGGACTCCTCCGCCGCCGTGCGGGACGCCGCGCTGACACAGCACCCGCGCCCGGCCTACTACGACCGCGAGCCGGACAAGACACCCACGCACATGGGCTACAGCATCCGCAGCGCCACCCATCGCTACACCGAATGGCGTGACTGGAAGACCGGGGAGACCGCCGCGCGCGAGCTCTACGACCACACCCATGACCCTGACGAGACGCGCAACATCGCCGGACAGGCGGAGCAAAAGGACGTGGTGGAAAAACATGCCCGGCTGCTCAAGGACACGAATCCCCTGGTGACGCCGGGCTGGAGTCCGCCGCTGCCCTGAGACGCGCGTCAAATCAAGAACTCTCATGGCCGTTCAAGATTTGGCATCAACCCGATGGCGCAGGCAGATAGACAGGCCGTGGCAGCTTCCGTTTTCGCTGTGAAAGCGATCCTCCAGCCATGATGCGCCATTTCATCTGCCTTGTCCTTTTAGCCACTGCCTGCAAAGCGCAGCCCCACCTCCCGCCGGGCACCCAGGCGCTGCGGTCCGCCGCGCCCAAGGGCCGCGGACCTCTGGCCCTGGTGAACCTGAACCATCACGTCCTGGGCCATGCACGGGTGTTTGGCGGCGCCATGCCGGATCTCTTTGTGGCAGGCTACGGCGGCCCGCAGGCGGTGCATCTGTTCCGCTGGGTGGACACAGCAGAGACGGGCGCGCCCGTGTTTGCGCAGCCGGTCCAGGTGAAGTGCCCCTTCAAGGACAAGGGCATCGTGCTGGAGACGAAGGAGGGCATCTTCGGCCTGTGGATCGACAAGGGGCAGCTTGTGCGCACAGCCTTCGACCGCGACGCGCTGGAGTTCCGCGAGACGAAACGCGTGAAGATCCCCCTCGGCGCCAAGTCTCCCTCCAGCCTCGCCGCCTTGGTGAATGACGACGGCAGCCTGGACCTCGCGTTTGAAGTCACCAGCGTTGGCAAAGAGCCCGAGGGCAGCCGGAACACCGAGGAATGGCGGCCCTACAACTCATCGGGCATCGCCGTGGGGGAGCCGCGCTACCGCTACCTCATGGGTTCTCGCTGGCCTGCCGGGCAGGCCATGGATGAAGGCCAGAAGATCACCGCCACGCAGAAGGAGGTCTATTTCTCCATGCATGGCATCACGGGGGTGAACCTCGGCACGGGGCATGAGCGCGATCTGGTCACGGGATCGCGCCAGGGCAACTTGGTGTTTTACCACAACAAGGCCGCCGCCGGATTCAAGCTGGAGAAGAAACGGCTGGTCGCAGGCACGGATGGCAACGCGCTGCGGCACCCGAGCATCAACCCGAGCGTGTCCGCCTATCCGAATGCCAAGGGCACCACCTCCGACCTCATCGCCTGCGGCGAGGGGGCGCTGTACTTCTACCGCTTCACCGGCACGTTCACCCAGGCGGGCGCGCCAGTGTATGCCGCCCCGGTTTCCGTGCTGCAGGAAAACGCCGACCTCTATGCGGGCACCCTGCCAGCCCCCACCACGGTGGACTGGAACGGGGACGGCGTGCTGGACATCCTGGCAGGAAATTCGGAAGGCTTCGTGCTGTTTTTTGAAAACATCGGCAGCAATGACGCCCCGAAGTTCCTCCCCGCCACGCGCGTGCAGGCCGGTGGGCGGGACATCCAGGTCCAGGCCGGCTACGCGGGCAGCCTGCAAGGCCTGCAGGAGGCGCGCTGGGGCTATCTCTCCCCGAATGCGATCGATTGGAACGACGACGGCACGCTCGATCTCATCACCGGAGACATCACCGGCAATTATTTGATCCACCTCAACCGTGGCACAGCCAGGGAGCCAAAGCTCAACGCCGCCCATCCGCTTTACTGTGACGGCATCGACCTCCACGGCATGTGGCGCTGCCGTGCCGCCCTGGCCAAGGTGGGCCCGCGCACGGCGCTGGCCATCGTGGATGGCGACGACCACTTCCATCTCTACTGGCGCATCGACGACTACAATCTGGAGGATGGCGGCAAGCTGCTGCTGGAGGATAGAAAACCGATCGGCACCAGTGGCGGCCCCGGCGGCATGAGCGGCCGCTGCAAGCTGGACTTCTTCGACTGGGACCAGGATGGAAAGCTCGACCTCGTCATCGGAACCGGGCGTGTCGTCTCCATCCCGGACCGCGAGACCGGCTACCCCATGCCCAGCATCGGCAGGAAGACCCTAGGCGCGCCGTTGCTGATGCGGAACCTGGGCACCAATGAGGCCATGAGATTTGCCCGGCCCACGCCCTTCAAGGATGAGGCAGGCAGCGTCATCCAGCCCGGCGGCGCGCATGAGACCGGGGCCGTTGGGACCATGCTGGGTGGCGGCGGGCCGAACCTCCTCATTTGCAATGAGGCTGGCCGTCTCTTCCTCCTCCCCGGCAAAAAACTTCAGACCAGGCCATGAAACTTCCATCCCTTTTCCCCCTGTTGATTGCCTGTGCTCCCTTGGCCCAGGCGGAGCCGCCACATCCGCAAAAGAACCCCGGCTCGGCCATGATGCTCGCCGGCCCCTGGGTGCCGCAGGACACTCAACGCATCGACTTTGACAAGCTGCCACGTGTTCCCAGTGAACATGCCGTGGTGAGCGATGTGCGCGCTCAGAGGCACGCCACCGGAACGCTCGTCAAGAAGTCCGGCGGGGTGAACCAGCACAACTACCTCATCTTCCACGACGGCAAGTTCTGGGCCATGTGGAGTGACGGTCCCGGCATCGAGGACCGCGTGGGCCAGCGGGTCAAATTCGCCACCAGTCCGGACGGGCTGCAATGGAGCGCCCCAGAGTTTCTCACCCCCGTCCCACCGGACTCCGCACCGGATTCCCCGCACTATGCCACCCGTACCGACAAGGGATTCCGCTACATCTCTCGCGGCTTTTGGAAGCGTGACGGCGAGCTTCTGGCCCTGGCCTCGCTGGATGAGGCGGCCGGCTTTTTCGGCAAAAGCCTGGAACTGCGCGCCTTCCGCCTGAAAGATGGCAAGTCCTGGGAGGATGCCGGGGTCGTGTATCAAAACGCCATCAACAACTTCCCGCCGCTGCAACTGCGCACGGGGAACTGGATGATGTCCCGCCGCGCCTATGACTACAAGGACTCCGGGGTGCATTTCCTCGTCGGCGGCGTCAAGGCGCTGAACGATTGGGAATCGTACCCGGTCTTCGGCACGGCCTCAGAACTCAAGGCCGAGGAGCCTGACTGGTGGATTCTGCCGGGCGGCGGCCTCGCCGCCGTGTTTCGGGACAACCGCGGCAGCGGCTTTCTCCATCGCTCCTTCTCCACCGATGACGGCCGCACCTGGAGTCCCCCGGTCAAAACGAACTTCCCCGACGCCACCTCCAAGATCAGCGGCCTCCGTTTGAAGGATGGCCGCTATGTGCTCGTCTCCAATCCCCGTCCGAAAAAGCGCGATCCAATGACCCTTTCCGTCAGCGACGACGGCCTCGTTTTCACCAAGATGCTGTACCTTGTGGGCGGCCGTCATATCGACTATCCCCATGTCATGGAACATGAGGGGAGCTTGCATGTGGCCTTCGCCGGAGGGAAGCAATCTGTCGAGGTCCTCAAGGTGAAGCTCAGCGACGTTGACGCCACACAGATGCCCACCACTCCGCTGCTCGCCCCCGAAAAACCAGCCGCCGCCAAAGCCACGAAAAAGAAACCATGACCAAGACTCTTTCCTCCCAGCTCCTTTGCATCCTCCTCGCCGCCCAGATGGCACACGCGGAGAGTCCCGCACCGCCCAAGCCAGCAACCCGGATCACAACGGCAGAAACACTCGTCTCCGCTGAAAAGTTTGACCGCGCGGAGGCATTCGCCCCCAAAGGCAAGCCAGGCATCACCGGCTGGATCGGTGGCATCGGCGTCTGGAGCATCAAGGATGACGCGGCCTATGCCGTGCAGGAGGCCCCGGGCAAAAACCGCCCAAACGGCCATGAGGCCGTGTGCGAACACCTTGTGGATCTCGGCGACTATGTCTTCACCGGGGAGTTTAAACTCGGAGCCTCACCACAGGTCGGCTTTGTCTGCCGCGACACAAACCAGCCCAACCTGCACCAAGGCCGCGTGATGATCACCCCCACGGCCATCTGGATTCAAAAGATGAGCGGCATCGGCAGCACCACCCGCCGCGAGGAGTTGAAGCGCGTCGAAGCCACGATCGACCCCACCACGTGGCATCGCATCACCATCGAGGTTTGTGGGGACAAGCTCGTCGCCCGCATCGACGATCATGTGCTGGAAGGCACCCATGAGCGGTTCAAGGAGCGCAAAGGACGCATTGGCTTCGTCGCGAAGGCGGAAGGCGGCCAGTTCCGCCACGTGTCCCTCTGGAGCGCCCGGCCCAAGTCCTGACTCCGATGATCATGCAGCGTTTCCTGCCTTTCCTGGGCCCGTTCATGGAAAGCAGGGAACACTGATCAAGCAGCAGGGGCAGGTGATACGACATGAAACACAGGTGCGGCTGGCAGTCGAAGCCAGGGGGCCCCAAACCATCCGACCCACCATCGAATCTACCGCCCCTCGAACCGGTCGCGCCCCTTGGCCAGCGCCTCGATCTTGCGGTCGGAGATGCTCCGCTTCAGCATCCAGAAGCCGCAGTCGGGATGGATGAACTGCACGCGGCCAGCCCCGAGTTTTTTCTCCGCTGCCTCGATACGGCGGGCAATCTCATCCGCCGTTTCGATGTGGTTGACCTTGATGTCCACCACACCGAGGCCGACGCCGATCCTGGGGTCCAGTTCTTTCAGCGCCTCAAGGTCCGCCGCCGGGCGGTGGGCCAGCTCCAGCACCAGGTGGTCGGCGCGGAGGGAATTGAGGAAGGTGATGAGCGCCGCCCACTCCCCTTTCTGGATGGTCTGCCCGCCGTAGTTGCCAAAGCAGAAATGCACGGCCTTGGTGCCTTTGACGGCATCCAGCACACGGTTGATGCCTGCGGCGGCGATGGGCGCGTCAGCCGGGTTGCCGGGGATGTTGGCCTCGTCCACCTGCACGCAGTCACACTGCAGATCGGCAGCCTGGGCGGCCAGCGCATCGGCAATGGCCATGTTCAGCGCGGTGAAGTCATGGTAGTGCGTGTCCAGCAGTGTGCGGGCCAGCATGTAGGGGCTGGTCAGCGTGAACTTGAAAGCCCCCCCGGCGACTCTTTTGGCACGGGCGCAGTCTTCAGCCAGATTGAGCACCCCCTCGGTGATGGGGCCGCGCACCACGGCGGCCGGCTTGCTGCGAAAGGCCATCTCATGCTTGGCGCGGAAAGCGGCGGTGTCCGCCCGGCCCACACGGCTGTCGATGCCGCCCAGCTTGTGCACAAAGTACTCGATCATCCCGTTCGTGTCGGGGTGGTTGACATCGAAGCGGTACAGCTCCCCGTCCGTCGGCAGGTCAATGCCAGCCTGGCGCTGGGTGTCGAAGACCACACGGGTGGCATCCATGACGGCCTGCTCGCTCGGCAGGGTGGAAAGCCAGTCTGGAACAGGATAGGAGCCGACAGTGGTTGTTTGGATCATGGCGGCTGGATGGTGAGGCGCGGAGCAGCGGAAGGGAATGCGGCAGTGCGATTATCCAAAGCGGCGCAGGGTTCAGCCATGCCATGAAACACCGTTGCCACCTAAGCACTCGGACAAGGTGTTTTTGTGAACAACCCCGTCGGGTGTGAATATAGTTTCATCCATTTTTTCGCGAATAATTATGGCAATCGGACTGGCAATCTCTTATTTAAGAGACATTAAATACCGAGTTCTGCCAGCTTGTGCTCGCTGGCCACTCCCGCTCGCCTGTCATGCCCGCCGCGAAGAAAGGCCCGAAAAAACCTGCCAAGCGCCCTGTACCCAGGCGCAAGGGTGGGAACACCCACGTCATCGACTACGAGCCAGATTCCCCCGTGATCCGCGAGCATGAGGCGGAGGAACGCCGCCGCCGCGGCTTTCGCACCGCCATGTGGCTCATCGCCGCCATGATCGTCTTCGGCCTCGGCTGGGTCACCTGGCATGAGGCGCTGGAAAAGAATCCGCAGTTCCTGCTGAAAGGTGTGGTCGTGAACACCCAGGGCACGCTGACCCGGCAGCAGATCGTGGCCGCCACCGGGCTGACGGAGGACACCAACGTGCTCACCATGAACCTGCGCGACGTGCGCGACCGCATCGAGCGCCTGCCCCAGGTGAAATCTGCGGTGATTCATCGCGACTACCACGGCCGCCTGACCCTGGATGTGGAGCAGCGCATCCCCGTCGCCTGGATCGAATGCCCCCGCCTGAAGTTGATGGAGCCACTGAGCGGCAAAGGCTGCCTCATGGATGCCGAAGGCTGCCCCATCCCCTGCGACGTGATGACCCGGGAGTACCTGTCCATGCCGAGAATCAAGTTTCCCGGTCTGGCCGAGGCCACGCACGGCGTTCCGGTCAAAGAGTTCCAGGTTCATGCCGCCCTGCGTCTCATGGAGGAGCTGCAAAAACGCGCCGGGGACAACAAGGCCGTGCTCGACCAGATCGAGATCCCAAACACCTGGTCCCTTGTGGCACACTACGGCGGGGACGCGGAAATCACCTTCTGCGTGGATGACCTGGAGCCGCAGCTGGCCCGTTTTGACCGGTTCATGCAGGAGGCCCGGCAGCGCCAGTGGCACGTGGCCACGCTGAACCTCCTCTCCCGCGTGAACATTCCCGCCACCTTTCATGACCAGCCGGACATCGCCGGACTGACCCTGGCAGGAACCTCGCCCACCCCGGCCCCCACCCACTAATCCCCGCATGGCCCGCAGCACCATCTACGCCGGACTCGAAATCGGAACGCACAAAATCTGTGTCGTCGTCGGCGAGGCGAAGCGTGACGGCGCCATCAAGATCCTCGGCGTGGGCCAGGCCCCCTCCCGCGGCGTGCGCAAGGGGGAGATCGTTGACTTTGAAAAAGTGCAGACCTGCGTGAACGACGCCCTTGTGCGGGCGGAGGACCGCAGCGACGTCATGATCCGCAATGTCTTCCTGGGCGTGACGGGCGCGCACATCGAGAGCCTGAACAACCGCGGCCGCCACCGCCTGCCGGACGACCAGACGGAGATCACCGAGGATGACGTGGAGGAGGCGAAGGAGATCGCCCGCGGCGTGTCCATCCCGCAGTCAAACGTGTTCCTCCACAGCGTCACCCGCCAGTACATCGTGGATGGCGTGGAGGCCGTGCGCCAGCCCATCGGGCGTGAGGGCCGCGTGCTGGAGGCGGACTACCACATCATCCACGGCATCCGTGGCCGCGTGCAAAATGCCATCCGCTGTGTGCGCGAAATCCCGCTCGAGGTGGAGGACGTCGTCTTCAACCCCGTGGCCGCCGCCCAGGTCGTGCTCACACGCGAGGCCAAGATGCAGGGCGCCCTCATGATCGACTTCGGCGCGGGCACCTGTGACTATGTTTTGTATGAGGATGGCATGATCACCGCCTCCGGCTGCGTGCCGCTGGGCGGCGACCATATCACCAACGACGTGGCCATGGCGCTGCAGATCCCCAACAGCCGCGCCGAACGGCTGAAGGCGGACGAGGGCAGCGTCTTGTACGAGGACGTGCCGGAGGGCGAGATGCTCAGCATCGAGGATGACACCGGCCTTGTGCTGGGCGAGGTGGAGCGCGCTTTTCTCAACGAGGTCATGTACATGCGCACCAAGGAGATCCTCATCCAGGTTCGCGTGCAGGTGGAGGATCATCTGGGCCGTCTGGCCGCCGGGGTTTACCTGACTGGCGGGGTCAGCCTCATGAAAGGCGTTGACGCCGTGGCGCGGGAGGTGTTTGGCATCAAGGTCACACGCGCCGGCTCGGCACCCGTCAGCGGCATCACCGCCACCTTTGAAAATCCGCAGTATTCCGCGCCGATCGGACTCATCCGCTATGCGCAGATTCTCGACAGTGAAAAACCGTTTCTCTCCCCGTTGAAGCGCCTGGGGCGCCGCATGCAGGAGCTGCTTTCCACCGTCACTCTCTGAACTTTCTTTCTCTTCCCGCCACCCTCAACCACCCACGATTATGGTAGAATACGACCGCACCACCCCACGCGAAGGCGCTGACAAAGCCCCGCTGCGCATCTGCATCGTTGGCGTCGGCGGCGCCGGCTCCAACGTCGTTGACCGCATCACCCTCGACCGCATTGTGGATTCCACGCTGGTCTGCATGCACACCGACGTGCGTGTCCTGGGCCACTCCATGGCCCCGGTGAAGGTGCAGCTCGGCGCCGAGCTGATGAAGGGCATCGGCGCTGGCGGTGATCCGGACCTCGGCCGCGAGGCGGGCCTCTTCTCCCGCGAGCAGATCCGCCAGTCCATTGAAGGGCACGACATCGTCTTCATCAGCGCCGGCCTCGGCGGCGGCACCGGCAGCGGTGCGGCGCCCGTCATCGCGGAAATCGCCAAAAGCACTGGCGCGCTGGTCATCGTCGTCGCCACCATGCCCTTCAGCTTTGAGGGCCGTCGCCGCCTCGGCCAGGCTGAGGAGTCCCTGGAGCTGCTGCAAAAACGCGTGGATGCCCTGGTCCTCTTTGAAAACAACCGCATGGGCGAGCTGATCCTGCCAAAGGACGGCATCCAGAAGGCCTTCAGCCAGGCCGACCAGCTCATCGCCCAAAGCCTCCGTGCCGTGGCCACCATCACCACCACCCCGGGTCTGGTGAAGCTCGGCCTGGACGACCTGACCTCCGCGCTTTCCACCGCCAACGGCCGCTGCCTCTTCGGCTTCGGCGAGGCCCGCGGCCAGAACCGCGGCACCGAGGCGCTCAAGAAGGCGCTGAAAAGCCCGCTCATCGACCAGGGCCGCCTCCTGCACCAGACCAAGACGCTGCTCGTCCACGTGGCCGGTGGCGAATCCCTCACCCTGGTGGAGGTGGAGGGCATCATGAAACAGCTCGGCCGCCATGTGCCAGACCACACGCACATCCTTTTCGGCCTCGGTGTCGATGCCAAACTGGACGACGCCGTGGCGATCACCCTCATCAGCTCCCTGGGCCTCAGCCAGCTCAATGCCCACGCCGCCGCCGCGCCTCCCTCGGAGATGCTGCAGCCACGCCCTGACATGCGCCCCTCCGCGCCTGCGCCACGGCCCACGCCAGTCGCAGTTTCCGCACCGGCCCCCGCGCCTGTGGCATATGCACCGCCACCGGCCCTTGTCGCGGTGACACCAGCGCCTGCTCCTGTCGCGGCTCCCGCGCCGAAGCGCGAAGCCCCCACAAAGCGCGCCTCTCTGCCGCCCCCACCCCCGGAGCCAGTCGAAGAGCCTGACGACTTCCTCTTCAGGACCGAGGAAATCACCCCCCCCGCGCCGCAGGTCGCCATGGAGGAAGAATCCTTCTTCGCCGATGTGCCTGAGCCGGTGGAGTCCTCGCACGATCACGAACATCAGGAGGAATCCCACCCCTTCATCGACGAGTCGGCTTTTGAGGAGCCCGCGCACGCCTCCACCTTTCCAGAACCCGCCCCGGAAACGGCCCGCATCCCTGTGCGCACCCCCGCCGCCAAGGAGCTGGCAGACGCCGCCCGCCCCAGCAAGGAGCAGCCGGCCGCCGCCCCCTCCACCCTCGCCTCGGTCGTCGCGCGCAGCGTCACCTTGCAGACGGAATCCGCCCCGCCGCAGGACGACATGCTCAGCTTTGACTCCCCGCAGCCGGTCTCCACAATCCACGCCACCACCATCGTGGCGCGGAAGCAGCCTGCCGCCGCCGACAGTCAGCAGACCTTCAGCCTGGGCGAGGAAGACCGCGGCCGCTTCAAGGACACCGAGCCTTCCATCGTGCAGGGTGAGGACCTCGACGTGCCGACCTGGATGCGCTTGAAGAAGAAGCTGCGCCGCTAAGCGGCTCGATTCTCAAAAGCGGGCGCTCGCGGGCGCCCGCTTTTTTGTGCCCACATCACACGCGCTGTCCCATTCCGGCCAGCTTGGCGGCTGCCTCGCTCCACTCCACCTCATGGGGCAGTCGTTTCGATGCCGCCGCCAGCGCGGCCACCACCCCTGCCGCCTCACCCATGGCCACGGAATTTCCCGTCACCCGGTAGCTCGCATGGGAGATGAAATCCCCGCTGATGCAGCGCCCCGCCATCATGAGGCCGTCCACATCCTTGGCAATCAGGGCACGCAGCGGAATGTCATACGGCCTCATCTTCAGGTCCCCGTGGGAGATTGCCTCCGTGTCGTTTTTCTCCCGGGAATGCGCGTGGATGTCCACGCCGAAGGTCACTCGGGCCACGGCATCCTGCTGCCGCGCGCCTTCCACCAGATCCTGCCGGGTCATCGTGTAGCGGCCGTGGATGCGCCGCCCGTCACGCACGCCGATCTGCTCCGCCGTGGCCGCGATTTGCAGCCCCTCCCACACGCCGCCCAGCTTGCGCAGCGCGCGCATCACGCGGAAGACCTCCGCCCGTGAGCGCACCGTGGCCTCGCTGATCGCCTCCGCATCCCAGGGCTTGATGCCGTATTCATGGTTGAGCATCAGCATCACCAGATCGTCACGTACCGGAAAAATGGTGGGATGCCCGTAGGAGGTCTCAATGCCCGCGCGCTTCAGCTCCGCCTTGAACGCCTCCACGCAGGTCAGGTGGCCGCCCGGCCCCTTGAACTCATCCGTGCCGTTGAAGGAGATGAATCCCCCCAGCGCCTTCACGTCTTTCACCACGGCCAGCGCGTTCATCGTCATCGGCTGGCAGGGGCAGTCCTTGTCCTGCCCCACCTCCCAGCCGCAGCCTGCCTGCGCGCCGAGGTCGCCATCCCCTGTGGCATCAATGAAAACGGGCGCGCGCCATGCCTGCCGGCCTGATTTGGAGTCCGTGACGATGGTGCGCAGGCGGCCGCCCTCACGGAATGCCGCCGAGACACGCGTGAACATCTGCACCTTCACGCCTGCGTCCGCGCACATCTCCTCCAGCAGCACCTTCATCTCCTCCGGCTCATAGACAAAGCGGCTGGGGTGCTTGCTGCGGCGGGCATCCCGCTCATCCAGCCGCTTGGTGATCTCACGTGTGAGGCCTGGCTTGTCGAAGTCAAAAATATAGGTCAGCAGACCTGCCGTCCACACACCGCCCAGGCAGCCATGCACCTCGAACAACCGCGTCCGCGCGCCTGCCCGTGCTGCGGTGATCGCCGCGGCGATGCCCGCCGGCCCCGCCCCGCACACAATGACATCCGCATCATCCCTCAACCCCAGCTTTTGCGCAGGCTCCTCAAAAAAATCCCCCTCCGGGGCCGGGGCTGCGGCGGCGTCCAGCGCAGGAACGACAGCGCCTCCTGCCAGGGTGGATTGGAAAAAGGCACGGCGGTTGAGTCGGGAAGAAGCCATGCCCCCAGCAAAGCACTCCTTGCACCCCCATGCCAGTTTGAGGTTGCAGGCCTCCCGGCTCCCCGCCAGATCATGCGTTCGATGCATCACACGCGCAGGATCATGGCCTGGGGCACCTGCCTGCTCGGCATCGTGCTGCTGGTTCTCCCGCTGCCGCCCCCGGGGAAACTTGGCTGGCCGCCCCTGGTGCGTGACTGGGGGCACGCAGGCCTGTTTGCCCTCATGGCGTGGGCCGTCATGCGGTTCCAGCTGGCCGGCACGCGCCGCCCGCTTGCATGGACAGCCTGCCAGACCACCGGATTGATGCTGCTGATGGCGGCAGGCTCCGAACTCATCCAGTCCCTCACCGGCAGGAGCATGGACGTGGCCGACTTCCTGCAAGACGTCACCGGCATGGGGGCGGGCATGGCCGTGGCTCTCATGCCCCGTGTCCGGTCCCGGGTGGCAAAAGCCGGACTGCTGGCCCTGGCGGCAGCTCTCCTTGTCTTCTCGGCTCGGGATCTGCTGCTGCGCGCCGCCGTGATGTGGCAAAAGGCAGCCGCCTTCCCGCTCCTGGAGGACTTTGAAAACGACCGTGCGCTGCAGCTTTGGTCACTGGAGCATGAGGGCCGCCCGGTGGACCTCGCGCTCCTCACCGATTTGCAGGCAAAGGGACGGCGCCTCTACATCGATATTGACGCGCAGGGCCTCACCAGCCTCCACGGAGACGCCCAGGGACGAAACTGGTCGGGCTGGACCCACCTGGTTTTCGACGGTGAGCTAAGCGCCCCCGCAGACCTGCTGCTGGGCGTCAGAATCGACAACGCGCAGGAGCCGAAGAAACGCCTGAACTTGGAGGTGGTCTTGAAGCCCGGCGCCAATCAGGCCGCCGTTCCTCTGCCCACCAGCCCCGAAGCCCGGAAGGTGCTCCAGAAAACCGGTCAGATCGTCCTCTTTGCCCTGGACCCACGGATCGATGCGGTGCTGCGGCTGGACAATCTGCGGCTGGAGCGCCGCTGACCACAAAGCCCGCTTCATCCTTCATTTGTGGCAAGCTTACCCGTCTTTCCACGTTCATCGGGTTTCTCCCCATGCAGCCCCCCTCTGCTTGCCGTGCTGCGGCAGGAACCCGTGCAAATCTCAAAGCAGAAAGGCAAAAAGACAGCAGATTAGCCACCGCCCCCCAATGCCTCCTCGTTGCCTCAGCCCCTGGGCCGCCCTGGCGATCTTTGCCACCTCTGCCGCCGCAGCCACGCCACCACCCCTCTCCACCTTTCTCAACCAGCACTGTGTCGAATGCCACGACGCCGATGTGAAGAAAGGCGGGCTGGACCTGGATGCCCTGAAGTTTGACCTGACGGACGCCAATGCCTTCAAGCAATGGCAGCACGTGTTCGAGCGCGTGCGGAATGGCGAGATGCCGCCGGCCAAAAAGACGCAGCCTGCCACAGCTGACTCCGACGCCTTCCTGACCGCGCTGAAGGAGCCGCTGCTCAAGGCAGACGTGGCGGACATCGCGGCAAACGGGCGCGTGCGCAGCCGCAGGCTCACCCGCACCGAGTATGAGCACACCATGCATGACCTGCTGGGCATCGACATCCCGCTGAAGGACCTGCTGCCGGAGGACCGCGCCTCCCACGGCTTTGAAACCGTCTCCGAGGGGCAGCAGCTCTCCCACCACCAGCTTGGCCGTTACCTCGATGTGGCCGACCAGGCGCTGGACGAGGCTTTCCACCGCGTCTTCGGCAAGGAGAAGCCCGTGCAGATGCACGTGACGCCGGAGGCCCAGGGCAAATTCACCAGCGGAAACTTCCGTGGACCAGACGCCCGCGACGGCAAGTGCATCTCCTGGCCTTTCGGCCTCCAGTTCACTGGCAGGATCAAGGCCACCACGGTTCCTGCGGACGGCTGGTATCGCATCACCCTGCGCGGGGTCCATGCCATCAATCCGGGCAAGGACGGTGCCGTGTGGGGCACGTTGCGCTCCGGCACCTGCCAGTCCAGCGCGCCCATGCTCTACATGATCGGCCTTGTGGAGGCCACCCCCACGCCACGCGACATCGTGTATGAGGCCTGGATTCAAAAGAACCACCAGCTGGAGCTGAAACCAAACGACGGCACACTCAGGCGGGCACCCACTGGCGCGAAAGGCGGCAATGTCTCCTACACAGGCCGTGACCTGGCCAAGGAAGGCTTCTCCGGCATCGCCAACACCGGCATCGACATCGAGCGCATCCACCTGAACGGTGATCGTGCCGAGGTGTGGAGAAGGCTGTTTGGTGAGGCAAGCTTGAAGAAAGAACCCGGGGAGGTGCTGGAGAAACTGGTCACCCGTTTTGCCACACGGGCCTTCCGCCGCCCCGTGTCCCAGGAACATGCGGCGCCGTATGTTGAGATCGCGCGCAAGGTGATCGCGGACGGCAAGGCGTTGCCCGAAGCTCTTCGCTCCGCCTACCGGGCGGTTCTGTGCTCCCCCAGGTTTCTCACCTTCATTGAGGCTCCTGGAAAGCTCGATGATCACGCCATCGCCTCCCGCCTCAGCTACGCGCTCTGGGTGTCCATGCCGGATGCCCAGCTCACCAAGCTGGCCGCCGCAGGAAAGCTGGGCGATCCCGCAGTCCTCACCCAGGAGATGGAGCGCATGCTGGCGGACCCAAAGGCAAAACGATTCATCAGCAGCTTCACCGACCAGTGGCTGAAAATGAGCCAGATCGATTTCACCAACCCGGACACGCGCCAGTTCTCCACCTTCGACCCGGTGCTGCAGGAGTCCATGCTGCAGGAGACACGCGCCTATTTCACCGAGCTGGTGCAGCAGGACCTCTCCGTCACACATCTCATTGATTCCGACTTCGCGTATCTCAACGGCCGCCTGCTGCGCCACTACCTGGGGGACAGCCAGGTGGCCAGGCCGGCGGAAAAGCAGAAGGTCAAAAAAGGGCAGGCCCCGGTGCCCGAAGCGCCCGCCGTCCCCTGGTCGCAAAAGCTGGTCGCAGCACCGCTGGTCCCAGGAGAAGGGCTGCAAAAGGCATCGCTCCAGCCGGACACCCCCCGTGGCGGCTTCATCACCCAGGGCGCCGTGCTCAAGGTCACGGCGGACGGCACCACCACCTCCCCCGTGGTTCGTGGCGTTTTCATCAACGAGCGCCTCCTCGGCGCGCACATCCCGCCCCCGCCGCCCGGCATTCCAGCCATTGAGCCGGACATCCGCGGGGCCACCTCCATCCGTGACCAACTGGCCAAGCACCGCTCCAACGAGTCCTGCGCATCCTGTCACAAGACCATCGATCCGCCCGGCTTCGCCCTGGAGCTGTTCGACCCCGTCGGCGGCTGGCGCACCCGCTATGGCAAAGGCGACAAAGGAGCCAAGGTGGACCCCTCCGGCCTGACGCCTGAAGGGGACGCCTTTGCCGATCTGGCCGCATGGCAGCGTCTCTACACCCAGCGACCACAGCAGCTCGCCCGGGGCTTCGCCAGCCAGTTCCTCACCTACGCCACCGGCGGCCCGCCTCGGTTCAGCGATTCAGGCGCCCTGCAGCAGGTCGTTTCCACCAGCGGAAAATCCGGTTTCGGCCTGCGCTCCATCATTCAGCAGGCCATTCTCAGCCAGATGTTCCTCAGCAAGTAGGGCGCGCGAAACCGGCTTGCGGTTGGCAGGCTGTGAAGCACTTCCCCCCATGACAACCTCGCCAAAACCACAATGCGCCACAGACCTTGTCGGCTCGTTTCGGACCTTTGGTGAATACGGCCCGATCTACCAAGTGGTGCGCCCGGTGAACGGACAGAAACTACACGTGGTGGTTGTGCAGACGGGTGAAGAGCTGGACTATCCAACAGAGCAAGCCCTGCTGGATCCAGAAGCCAGCTGACCTCATGTTTGCCATCGCCTTTGATCTCGTGGTCGCGGATGCCGCCCGGCATCACCCACGCGGTGTCACCGCTGCTTGCACGGACATTGGCACCACGTTGCATCGCCATGGCTTTGACCGCATTCAGGGCAGCGTGTACGTGGGTGAAAACAATGACATGGCGAATCTTTTTGCCGCCCTGCTCGCGCTCAAGGCCTTGCCATGGTTTGCCCAGGTGATGCGCGACATTCGCGGTTTTCGCATCGAAAATTGGGGTCATTTCACCCCGATCATCAAAGGCATCCCGCCCGCATGAGCCGAAAGACCACCACCGCCTTGCCGTTTCAAGGGGGCTGGCCTGATCCTTGCGCCTGAACGCCTCCATGAAAAACGTCCACTTCAGCTTCGGAAGAAACATCTCCCGCCGGGCCCTCCTGCGCAATGCCGGTGTCGCCCTCGGCCTGCCGATGCTCGACTCCATGGTCCCGGCTTTTGCGGCGGCCAAGGAGACAAAAAACGCCAGGCGCTTCGTCGGCGTCAGCCTTGCCCTCGGCCTGCACAATCCCAACCTCGTTCCAGAAGACGCTGGCAGGACCTACAAACCCTCGCGCTATCTGGCAGGCATCCAGGATCTGCGCAATGACTTCACCGTGATCTCCGGCTCATCCCACCCAGGCGTCACGGGCGGGCACACGGCGGAGGGCAGCATTTTTTCCGCGTGCCCGAACCAGCGTGGCACCACCTCGCGCAACACCATTTCGCTCGATCAGCTCATGGCGAAACACCTGGGGCATGAAACACGCTTCCCTTCCCTGGTGCTGAACACCAACGGCCAGAACAGCCCCTCCTACACCGAGAACGGCTCCATGATCCCCGCGGAGAACAGCGCCATGCGTTTGTTCACCCGGTTGTTTGTCAATGACTCGCCCGCGGAGCAGGAACGGCAGGCGGAGCTCATCCGCAGCGGCCGCAGCGTGATGGATGTCGTCGGGGCGGAGGCCAAGGCCTTGCAGCGCGAGGTCGGCGCGGGCGACCGCGACAAGCTGGACGCGTGGTTCACCAGCGTGCGCGAGCTGGAGCAGCGTCTCGCCGCCAATGAGGCCTGGACGCACAAGCCCAAGCCAAAGGTGAAACTGGCACCGCCCACCAGCATTCCACGCGACAACGAGGCGGTGGTCGAGCGCATCTTCCTCGACATCATTCATGCGGCCCTGACCACAGACAGCACCCGCTTCATCACCCTCCACGTCACCGGCAATTCCGTGAACGGCATCGAGGGCGTGGATGAAAGCTACCACAATCTCAGCCACCACGGCATGGATGACGAAAAGCTGGCCCAGCTTTCCCTCGTCGAGCAGGCCGTCATCAATGAATGGGCAGGCTTCCTGCGCAGGCTGAAGGCTGGCGCGCTGCTCGATGAGACCATGGTCATGCTGACCTCAAACCTCGGCAACGCCAGCAGCCACGACAACAAGAACATGCCCATGCTCTTCGCCGGCGGTGGTTTCAAGCACGGCCAGCATCTGGCCTTTGACCAGAAGGACAACTATCCCCTGCCAAACCTCTACCTCAGCGCCATGCACCGCCTCGGCCTGCAGGAGGAGTCCTTTGCCACCAGCACAGGCGGGATGAACGGGCTGGAAGCCGCATCCTGACACACGGCAAGCCGCCCGGGCAAGATGCGGCAAGCCTTTGCCATTGACCGGGCACGGTTTGGGCTACAAAGAACGCGCCCCAGACATGCCCTGAGGGCGTCTCTGTGCCCAAACCTACCTCCTACCCCCCACATGGAAAACATCCCTCAACTCGCCTCTGTCGGCTCCCTGGTGCCCGACTTTGAAATGGAAACGTACGAGCCCGCCCACGGCGACTTCGGCAAGGTGTCGCTGAGCGACATCAAGAAGTCCGGCAAGTGGACCATCCTCGTGTTCTACCCTGCTGACTTCACCTTCGTGTGCCCCACGGAGCTGGCCGATCTGGCCGACCAGCAGGCCAAGCTGGCCGAGCTCGGCGCGCAGGTCGTCGCTGTCTCCACCGACACCAAGTTTGCCCACATGGTCTGGCGCAACACCGAAGGCCTCCTCAAGAACGTGAAGTACACCCTCGCCGCCGACACCACAGGCACTGTCAGCCGCCTCTTCGGCGTGTATGACAGCAGCACAGGGCTGGCCCTGCGCGGCACCTTCATCATCAATCCCGAAGGCAAGCTGGTCTCCTCCGAGGTGAACTTCTACAACGTCGGCCGCGACGCCGGCGAGCTCGTCCGCAAGATGGAGGCCAACGTCCACCTCATGTCCAACCCTAGCGAGGCCTGCCCCGCCAAGTGGACCCCCGGCACCAAGACCCTGCGCCCCGGCAAGGACATCGTGGGCAACGTGGCCGCTGTCTTCGCACACGCCAACTGATCCCAGGATCGATCCTCCCCGGCAGCCTTGCGGACCACGGTTCGCAAGGCTGTTTCTTTTTGTGCCCAGGCTCTGCTTTGACAGCGTCGCCGCCCCGTTTACACCTCACGCCATACCACCACCATGAAATACTCCTTCTCCGAACTGGCCAAGATGATCGACCACTCCCTGCTGCATCCCACGATGACGGACAAGGAGCTTGAGGAAGGCTGCAAGGTGGCCGTCAAATACGGCGTGGCCTCCGTCTGCATCAAACCTTATGCGGTGAAGCAGGCGGTGGAGTGGCTGCGCGGCTCGGATGTCATCGTCGGCTGCGTCATTGGCTTCCCGCACGGAAACAGCACCACCGAGTCGAAGCGCTACGAGACTGAGCTGGCCTGCAAGGACGGCGCCACGGAGATCGACATGGTCGTCAATGTGGGCAAGGCCATCGGCGGAGACTGGGACTACGTGAAGGCCGATGTCCAGGCCGTTTGCGACGAAGCGCACAAGCACGGCGCAAAGGTGAAGGTCATCCTGGAAAACGACTACCTCAGCGGCGACGACATCAAGCGCAGGCTCTGCGAGGTCTGCGAGGCCGCCGGAGCTGACTGGGTGAAAACCAGCACCGGCTACGGTTTCGTGAAGCAGCCCGACGGCAGCTACAACTACAAGGGCGCCACCGCGCATGACCTGGAGCTCATGCGTGCCGCATGCAGCCCGAAGGTGCAGGTGAAGGCGGCAGGCGGCGTGCGCGACCTCGACGGTCTTATCACCGTGCGCGACCTCGGCGCCAGCCGTTGCGGTGCCAGCGCCACAGTGGCCATGCTGGATGAACACAAGCGCCGTGAGGCAGCAGGCGAGACGGGCGGCGGCGCTGGCAAAATCGGTGCCGGGGGTTACTAGCCCTGGCCTCCCCAGTTGGGGAGGGGTGGCGAAAAATTATTTGTTTACAAGCGTAGTCATTTTTGACTACGCTTGTAAACATGAGCCGGAAAAAGAATCAAAAAAGCCGTGGCGACGCCAGTCCCGCCGTGGCCATCACTGAGGCGGAGTGGGCAGTCATGGAGCTGCTGTGGGAGCAGGCGCCGCGCAACTCCCAGGAGATCGCCAGCCTGCTGGAGGCCCGGCAGGGCTGGAAACGCGCCACGGTGCTGACGCTCCTCACACGGCTGACGGCAAAGGGCGCGCTGACCACGGAGGCGCAGGGAAACCGCTTTCTCTATTCACCCGCTGTCGAGCGTTCCGCCTGTGTGGCGGAGGAGACACGCAGCTTCCTGGAACGGATGTTTGGCGGCGCATTGCAGCCGCTGCTGGCGCACGTGGCGGAGCACCATGAGCTGAGCCGGAAGGACATCACCGAGCTCAAGGCCATGCTGGATGAAATCAAACCCAAGTCCTGAAAATCCATGAACACTCTTATCGATTCCGCTGAGCTGTGGCTGCGCCCCGTGGCGCTGCTTTCCTGGAAAGGCACGCTGCTGACGCTGGCAGCCGGATTCTCCCTGGTGCTGCTGCGGCGGCATCTGTCTCCAGCCTGGCGGCATGGCCTGTGGCTGCTGGTGCTGCTGCGCTTTGTGCTGCCGGACCTGGGCACCTCCAGCTTCTCGATGAATGGCAGCGCCACCGATCCCGCCATCGTCTGGCAGGCTCACTCGGCAGCGCCAGAGACCGCGCCTTTGTCCGCAGTCGCTCAAGAAATCGTGCCTGAGCTGGAGCTGAGTCCGCCGTCAGTGGAGATGGCCACCGTTCAGCCCGCGCCTGTCGAGGCGGCACCGCCCGTACGGGCGCTCTCGCTCCCACAGGTGCTCGCCCTGGTGTGGATGGCAGGGGCCGTGACCGTGCTCTGCGTCATGAGCCTGCTGCACGCACGTCTCCTGCTCCGCATCCGGCGGGATGCCACGGCCCCTTCTCCTGGCGTGGAGTCCGTCTTCCGTGAGGCCTGCCGGATGGCTGGCGTCGCGCGGAGGCCACGCCTCATCATCACGGACGCGGTCCGCGCACCATCCCTGTTCGGCCTGCTGCGTCCGGCCATCCTGCTGCCAAAGGCGGTGGCGGCGCAGGAAGGCACGGCACGGCTGCGCCTCATTTTTCTGCATGAGCTGGCGCATTTGAAACGGTGGGACCTCGCCTCGCAGATCATCGCGTCAGCGGCCATCGTTTTGCACTGGTTCAATCCCGCCGTGTGGTGGGCAGGCCGGCGGCTGCGGGCCGAGGCGGAGATGGCTGCGGACGCGCAGGCGCTGCGCCGCGCGGGTGTGGTGGAGGCGCACCGCATGGGCGAGCTGCTCCTCGGTTTTGCCAACCACGCGGCGGCGGTCGGGCTGGTGTCTTTTCTCACCATCAGCCAGATGAGCATTTCTGGAAAAGGGAATGAGCTGCGCCGGAGGATCGAGGCGCTGATGGATCTGGCACGCGGCCGCCATACCCGGTGGTTTGTGGGTCTCGGCATCTTTTTCCTGCTGGCCCTCGCCGGCCTGACAAGCGCCCCTGCGGCGGATGATGCCGCGAAAAAATCAACGCCCCCTGCAGCACAGCCAGCCGCAGGCCAGCGAGCCGTCTCCGGCCGCGTGGTGGATGCCAAGGGAAACCCGGTCGCCCAGGCCACCTGCATGCTGCGCGTTGGCGATGAGCGGGAGTTTGAGCAGCGCAAGACCATGAGCGATGCCGAGGGCCGTTTCACCTTTGAGGCGGTGCCCGCCGCCGGGGCGCTGCGGGTCTGGGCACGTCATGACAGCTACCAGGACATGAAACAGCCGCTGCCTGAACTGACCCCGCAGGAGATGGCAGACTTGCAGCTTGTGCTGCAACCAGTCACAAGCTGGCTGACTGGCACGGTGACAGCCAAGGCCGACGGCCGCCCCATCGCAGGTGCCACCGTTTGCTTCGACGGACAACTTTCGTACCGCAGCGGCGGCCAGCCTTCCAACGTCCCTGTCGTGTCATGGCTGCCAATGGCAACGACCAAGACCATCACCGATGAGTCCGGGCGCTACCGGCTGCCAAAGCTGCGGGAAGAGGACACCCACCTGTCGATCGTCGTGGAGGCACCAGGGCTGATGACCACTGTTGCCCGTGTTGCCTGGAAGGAGGGGGAGCTGACCCAGGACATGGAATTGGAAAAGGACCCTGGCATCTCCGGCAAGGTCGTGACGGCGGAGGGTAAACCCGTGCAAGGCGCCACCCTCTCCATCACCGACAGCTACTTCAGCGCCAGCCTCAACTCGCTGAAGCCAAGGACAAAAGACTACCACTACTCGCCCGGACGCGGCTGGTGGCTGGGGAACCCCGTGACCGGCGCGGATGGCACCTTCACCGGACGGACATATCAGGATCCAGCCGTGGGGGAGTGGCGGCTCGTCGCTTTCCATGAGGAGCATGGCATTGGCGTGCTTCGTTGGGCAGAGTGGAAAAATGGTGGGACACTCACGCTGGAAAAATGGCGCGCCGCGCATGGCACGCTCAAGGACTCCGACGGGAAGCTGATGCAAAACAAAGAGATCCGGCTCATGCAGATGCAGACCTCCCGCACCCCGGCCGATTCCCGCTTCTCCATCTCCCATCACGTCTCCTGCGTCACCGATGACCAGGGCCGCTACCGGCTGGAGGGCCTGCTGCCCAGGTCGGACACAATCCTGGTCACCGTCGATGGCCGGATCATGTCCATGCCCTCCGGCGGATGGCTGCCCGGCACCACGCTGGAACATACCCTGTACATGCGGCCGAAGGAATCGGCGGACTCCGTCAAAGACCAGCGCCCGGTCAAAGGCAGAATCGTCCGCCCCTCCAGCCCCGCCCCGCTGCCGGAGCATGAGCTGCGCGTGACCATCGGCCTTGTGGGCAATCCAGGCGTGTTCCCCGTCGAGGACATGCGGGACGATGGCAGCTTCACCTCCCGGGCCTTCGCGCCCGGCACCTACGAGCTGCGCGTGTGGGCCATGCCCCAGAACCGGGACCTGGCCTATCCTTCCCCCAGCGGTCTGGCGCAACGATTCGTGCTGAAGGCCGCTGCCGCAGGCGGGGCCGCCCCGCTGGACCTGGGCGAAATCCCGCTTCAAGCGGCCGACTTTGCCTTCAAACCACGCACGTCTGTCTCCACGTCTTCCTCCACGGCCTCCCGCCAGCAGAAGGTGGATGCGGAGGTGGCTGATGCCGCCACTTTTGAAAGCTGGACAGAAAGCAGCGGCGGCGGCACCGGCAGAGAGCAGAAGCTCACCGCCGACGGAAAAATCGTGGCCTCGGTGGCGACGAACTCCGGCCGAAACTTCCTGCTCCGTGCCACGAAGAAGGGGGACGGCTCACGCCACTTCACCAGCATGCAGCCGGGCACGAAGGATGAGGGCGCAACCTTCACCAGCAGGCTGACCTTCCACCCCGGCGTGGATGTGCAGGGGCGTTTGCGCGACCTGCCCAAAACCTATCTCGGCGGCGGCTGGGTGGTCGCCTCCGTCCGTGTCAGCGCGGACGCCGCCACCGGCACCGTCTATGCAGGGGGCATCCCCTCGGCCATCTGGTTCGCCTGGGCGCCGGTGCGGCGGGACGGCAGCTTCCGCTTTGCCTCCCTGCCGCGCGGCAGCCTTCAGTTGGCAGGTTTTGGCGAAGGCTGGGTGACCCGCAATCCGCTCGGCTACTCGCCAGAGACCTCCGCCAATCTGGTGACCTCCGGACCAGCGCTCCAGTTGGATGTGGGCACGCAGCCCACCCTCCAGGGAAAGGTGCGCGTGCTGCTGCCAGATGGCACCCCCGCCGTGGGTGCCGCGGTCTCCCTCTCCAGCGTCGGCGCGCCCACGCTGGGCCGCGTGCTCGGCCGCTGGAGTTTCGCCGTGGAAACCGTGGACACAAAAGCCTACGCCCAGCACAAGCAGACAAAAATCCCCGGCCACAACGCCATCACCGACAACGAGGGTTACGCCACCCTGGGCAACCTTCCACAGGACGACGTGACCTGCCAGGTGACCTGGGTGGACTCCAACACCAGGAAACGCCACGTCGAAAAAGTTCAGCTCCGCATCAACGCCCCCGAACCCCAGATCAAACTGGCAGGCACGCGGTCGTAAGGGCCACATCCCATGAATTGTCGCATTTCCCGTTAGAAGGTGCCGGGCGCAGGGGTTGTACCCTGTGCAGCCCCGCTTTTCCGATGCGCTTCCTCCTCGTCCTGTTTCTCAGCAGCCGCCTTGTTGTCCATGCGGTGGATTTCAACCGTGATGTGCGCCCCGTGCTGGCGCAGCATTGCTTCGCCTGTCATGGGATGGATGAACATTCGCGGAAGGGAAAGCTGCGCCTGGACCTGCGCGAGTCCGCTCTCGGAAAAGGCAAGTCGGGCGAGGTCGCCATTGTCCCGGGCAAGGCGGAGGAGAGCGAGTTCATCCGGCGCATCTTCAGCACGGATGAGGACGAGCAGATGCCGCCGCCGCACACCAAGAAGATCATCTCCGACAAGGAAAAGGCCATCCTGAAGGCATGGGTGGCGGATGGTGCCAAATACGAGCAGCATTGGGCCTACGTCCCGCCGCGGCAGGCCGCACCGCCCAAGGATGGCCTGCATCCCGTCGACGCGTTTGTGCGCGCCCGCTTGGAAAAGGAGGGGCTTCGGCCTTCCGCCGAGGCGGACCGGCACACGCTGGTGCGCCGCTTGTACCTCGATCTCACCGGCCTGCCGCCCACCCCCGCGGAGGCTGACACCTTTGTGAACGACAAGGCCCCCGACGCCTATGACAAGCTGGTGGACGCGCTGCTGGGCTCAAAACACTACGGCGAGCGCTGGGCGCGGCGCTGGCTGGACCTGGCCCGCTATGCGGACACCAACGGCTTTGAAAAAGACCGCCCACGGCAGATCTGGCCCTATCGCGACTGGGTCGTGCGCGCGCTCAACGCGGACATGCCCTTCGACCAGTTCAGCATCAAACAGCTTGCCGGGGACATGCTGCCAAACGCCACGCCGGACGACCTCATCGCCACCGGATTTCATCGCAACACAATGCTGAACGAGGAGGGCGGCATTGATCCAAATGAGTACCGCTTCTACGCCATGGTGGACCGCGTCGGCGTGACCGGCACCGCATGGATGGGGCTGACGATGAACTGCTGCCAGTGCCACACCCACAAGTACGACCCCATCCTCCACACAGACTACTACCGCACCATGGCGCTGCTGAACAACGCCGACGAGCCGACCTACAACATTCCCACGGCTGATGTGGAGGCGCAGCAGAAGGCGCATGCGGAAAAAATCGCCACGCTGGAGGCCGCGCTGCCTGCAAAATTCCCAGGCGGCCAGACCGCGATGGAGAGCCGCTTTGCCGGATGGCTGGAGGGCGAATCCCACCGCGCCGCGCATTGGGAGATCGTGCGCCCGGTGGCGATGAAGACGACCATGCCGCACCTGGAACAGCAGGCGGACGGCTTCATCCTCGGCAGCGGCGACATCTCCAAGAGCGACGTGTATGACTTGAGCCTCAAAGCCCCCATCCAGGGCGTGCGCGCCCTGCGGATCGAGGTGGCCTCCCACCCCAGCCTGCCCAACAACGGCCCAGGTCTGACGAATTACGAGGGGCCGCTTGGCGGCTTTTTCCTGAGCGAGGTGCAGGCCTCCCAGAATGGCCAGCCGGTGAAGATCACCAGCGCGGAAGCCACCAACGATGCCGAGGAGGACAGGATCAACGACGCTGCCGCCGTCAAACCGAAGGCCAAGGCCAAGGGCAAGGCTGCGGAGAGACGGAAGACCAACAACGCCAGCGCCACGCTGGACGGCGAGATGTCCAGCGGCTGGCAGGTGCTGGGCGGGCTGGGGCAGCAGCACGCGGCCGTGTTTCACTTCGGGCAGCCGGTGGACCTGACAGACGGCTTTGATTTGAAGCTGCTCTTTGAAAAGCACTTTGCCTGTCCGCTCGGCCACTTCCGCATCTCCGTCAGCACCAGCGGCCATGCCACCGCCACCGGGCACCCGGCGGAGATCGAGGAGATGCTGGCGAAGGCGGCACCGCAGGACAAAGACAAGCTGCTGCGGCAGTTCCTGGAAAGCACACCGGAGATGCGGCAGGCCGCCGCGCCTTTGATCGCCGCGCGCAAGAACCCGCCACGCGGCCAGCCCACCCTGGTGCTGAGCGAGCGCCCGGCGTCGAATCCACGCGGCACGCACCGCTACCACCGGGGGGAGTATCTTTCGCCCAAGGAGGAGGTGACACCCGGCGTGCCGGCCTTCCTCCCGGCGCTGCCCTCCAATGCGCCCGCCAACCGCCTCACCTTCGCGCGCTGGCTGTTCGCACCGGAAAACCCGCTGACCGCGCGTGTCACGGTGAACCGCCAGTGGCAGGCGTTTTTTGGCCAGGGCTTGGTGAAGTCGCTGGAGGATTTCGGCTATCAGAGCGAGGCCCCTTCGCATCCGGAACTGCTCGACTAGCTGGCCGTCGATTTCATGAGGCAGGGCTGGTCGATGAAGAAGCTGCACCGCCTGCTGGTGACGAGCGCCACCTACAAGCAGAGCTCCCGCACACCGCCGGAGCTGGCGCAAAAGGACCCGGAAAATCTGCTGCTCTCCCGTGGCGCGCGCTTCCGGCTGGATGCGGAGATCATCCGTGATGCCAGCCTGAAGGCTGCGGGCGTCCTCTCTCCAAAGATGGGCGGCCCGGGCGTTTACCCGCCGCAGCCGGTCAGTGTCACCACCGAGGGCACCTACGGAAAGTTTGAGTGGGCCACCAGCGAGGGGGAGGACCGCTACCGCCGCACGCTCTACACCTTCATGAAGCGCACGGCCCCGTTTGCCATGTCCACCACCTTCGACGCGCCCACGGGGGAGGCCTGCCTCGCCCGCCGGGATGTCTCCAACAGCCCCCTCCAGGCCCTGACCCTGCTCAATGACAGCATGTTCATGGAGGCCGCGCAGGCCATGGCAAAACAGGTGATGGCGGAGGCACCGGATGACGACACGCGGCTGCAGAGCATCTTCCGCCGCTGCGCCACCCGCCCTGCGGCAGCGGACGAGATGGCAATGCTGAAAGCCTTCCTGCAAAAGCAGCGGGACAAAAAGCTCGAGGGCGAGTCCCTATGGGCCGCCGTCAGCCGCGCAGCATTGAATCTGGATGAGGCGATCACGCATCCGTGAGGACGGTGGGGCCGGCGCGGCTCTTCCTTGTTTTGCAGGAACAAGACTGCCCTGCGGCTGCCCCGCCTGCGCAGCCCACGGAATCGTGACGGTTTCGAGGGGCAAAATCCCCTTGCACCGTGGCTCATTCCCTGGAGTCTGAACCTCCCTTTTTCCCACACATGCAATCCCTTTGGAACGACTCAGAAGCCGCCACTTTCGGAACCGACCTGCTTGGCCAGCGCGTCTATACCAGCCGCCTGCTCGGCCGGAATCCCGCGCTCGTCCTGCACGGCGGCGGGAACACGTCGGTGAAGGTGACGGAGAAGGATTTCTTCGGTGAGGATGTGAGCCTCTGCTACGTGAAGGGCAGCGGCTGGGATCTGGCCACGATCGAGCGCGCCGGTTTCTCCCCGGTGAAGATGGACGCCCTGCTCAAGATGTCCAAACTGCCGACAATGAGCGACGAGGACATGGTGCTCCAGCAGCGCGCCGCCATGACGAACCCGAACGCGCCCGCCGCCAGCATTGAGGCGATCCTCCACGCCATCCTGCCCTTCCGTTTCGTGGATCACAGCCACGCCAACGCCATCTCCGCGCTGACCTGCGCCGCCGATGGCGAGGCCCGCGTGAAGGAGATCTATGGCGGCCGCGTCATCATCGTTCCCTACGTCATGCCCGGCTTCATCCTGGCCAAGACCGTGGCGGACCTGATCGCGGGCCGTGATTTGAAGAAGGAAGGCATCCAGGGCATGGTGCTGCTGAAGCACGGCCTGTTCACATTCGACGACGACGCGCGCAAAAGCTACGAGCTGCACATCGAGATGGTGACCATGGCGGAGGAGTATCTGGCCAAAAAGGGCTCCCCAGCGGCCAGGGCTGACACCACGGAGGACCTCATGGCCCTGGCAAAGCTGCGCCGGGCGGTGTCAAAGAGCCGTGGCTTCCCGCAGATCGCACGCCTCAACGCCACCCCCGAGGCCGTCGGCTACGCCGGCATTGCCGGTGTGGACGACTTCGGCACCCGTGGCCCGCTGACACCGGACCACAGCATCCGCACCAAGCGCGCGCCAGCCTTCATTGGCGAGGATCTCGACGCCAGCGTGCAGAAATATGCGGACGACTACGCCGCCTACTTCACCCGCCACGCCAGCGGGCAGACAATGCTGGATGCCGCCCCACGTTTCGCCATCTGGCCCGGCAAGGGCGTCGTGAGCTTTGGCGACACGCTGAAGGATGCCAAGATCGTGGCGGACATCGCCGAATCCACCGCTGCCACGGTGCAGCTCGGCCAGACCGTGGGCGGCTGGCAGCCACTTCCGGAGAAGGACATCTTTGAGATCGAATACTGGGATCTGGAGCAGGCAAAGCTGCGCAAAGGCCCCGCCCGCAAGATTCATCAGGGCAAGGTCGCGCTGGTCACGGGCTGCGCCGCAGGCATCGGCTTCGCCATCGCCGAGTCTCTGGCCGAGCAGGGCGCGCAGGTCGTCGGCCTGGACATCGACAAGGAGATCCCCGAGATCATGAAAAAGATCGGGGCCGTCGGCATCGTGGTGAACCTCACCGAGGACCAGCCCGTTCAGGACGCCATCGACTTCACCGTGCGCGAATACGGCGGCATCGACATCGTGGTCAGCAACGCCGGCATCTTCCCCAAGAACGACCCGCTGGACACCATGGTGCAGACGGACTGGGACCGCACGCTCATGATCAATCTCACCAGCCACCAGAAGCTGATGAACAAGGTGATCCCCTATGTGAAGCAGGGCATCGACGCCAGCATCATCTTCGTCGGCAGCCGCAACTTCAAGGCCCCAGGCCCGGGCGCCAGCGCCTACTCCTGCAGCAAGGCCGCCATCACCCAGCTCTGCCGCGTGGCCGCGCTGGAGCTGGCCCCCCACAAGGTGCGCGTGAACATCGTGCATCCGGACGCCGTCTTCGACACCAAGCTCTGGACCCCCGAGGCCCTGCAAAAAAGCGCCAGCCGCTACGGCATGACCATCGAGGAATACAAGACCAAGAACCTCATGAAGGTGGAGATCAAGTCCAAGGACATCGGCAACATGGTCAGCGCCATGGCAGGCCCCCTGTTCGCCAAAGTCACCGGTGCCCAAATCCCGGTCGATGGTGGCAATGACCGCGTGATCTGAGGACCTGCACCATGGCTTGGCCCCCTTGACAAGGGCGCTAGGATCAGGTCTTGGGGCATCGCCCACATTGCTGCTGCTATGGGCGGCATGGCATGAAATCGTCCGCCGTCCATTTGCCCCGGCTGGCTGCCCGCTTGCCCTGCCCCCGGAACGCGGCGAATGAGTGGCGACGCCCATGCCCCTCCCCGACCTGCCGCTGTCCACCCCTTCCCTCCTGTTCCCGGCCATCTCGCTCCTGATGCTCGCCTACACGAACCGTTTCCTGGGCCTCGCATCCGTGGTGCGGAACCTGCACGCGGCATGGAGCACGAACAAGGAGCCAGTCCTGCTGGCGCAGATTCAGAGCCTCAGACAACGGATCAGGATCATCAAGCACATGCAGACCTATGGGGTGCTCAGCATCATGGTCTGCGTCGTGAGCATGACCCTCCTGTTCTTCGGCCATCAGCCAGCGGGACAGTTGGCCTTCGGCGTCAGCCTGCTCCTCATGCTCGCCTCCTTGGGACTGTCGCTGTGGGAGGTGCAGCTTTCTGGAAAAGCGCTCGATCTTCTTCTCAGCGGCGTCAGCTGCCAGAATGAAAAATAACGAATGCACCAAAGTCCGCGAATGCGACCTCTCCATCGCTCATTCGGACTTCATTCGTCATTCCTCATTCTGGTTTCATCATTTTTCCCCGGCCACGGCGCATCCCCAGCATCGCCAGTCCCAAGCCGAACAGCAGAACCCGGCCCGGCTCCGGCGTGATGACGATGATGCCATGGCTGGCAAAGAAGCTGGTGTCCCAGGCGTAGCCGCTGGCGGAAATGTCCGGCAGGTCCAGGTCAAACCCACTGTCGGCAGCACCATTGCGCGAGGTGGGTCCTAGATTGCCAGAAAAGGTGCTGAGGTCCGTCCAGTCCAGCAGGTTGAAGATCTGCCCCGCAGTGGGCACGAGGCCGTTCGACGTCACCGTGATCTTGCCGCCCGCTTCCTGGTTCAATCCGGTGAAGATGAGCTTGTCATGCGCGGCACCGGCGCCGCCTGCGATGTTTCCATGATTGATCACGTAGTCGATGTAGCCGGCGGAGCCAGGCTCGTTGTAACCAAAGCTGTCCGTGCTGGTGAAGCTGGCGGTGGTGATCTGAAGATTCGTGTTGGAGCCGGCCTTCAATGTGAGGCTGCCAGCCGTGGTAAGCGTCCCGTTGGAACTCGCCGTGGTGGCGGCCCCAATGTCGCCAGGGTTGAGGGTGGCACCACTCGCCACGGTGATGGCACCGCCCACCGTGCCCATGCCAGCCAGCGTGCCCGCATTCACATTCACCGCTCCGGTGGCGGCGCTCTGGTTGCCATTGATGACGAGCGTGGTGTTGCTGCCCACCGTGGTCGCGCCGGTGTAGGTGTTGTCCCCGCTGAGGACAATGGCCCTGGCGCTGGTCCCCGCGATGGTGAGGCCGGACCCTGCCGCCGTCTCGCTGATGACGCCGCTGAAGTAAGTGTGGGCGTCAGCGCTGTTGGTGAGGGTGCGTGTGCCGTTGGAAAGGCTGACTGGTCCGGTGAAGGTCAGCGTTGAGGCCGCGCCGCCGCTTGGGAAGGTGGTGTCAGCGCGCAGTTCCACCTGATTGTGAATGGTGACAGCGTTGGAGCTGGTGGCGCGGATGGCCGAGCCGCCAAGAATGAGCACCCCGGTGCCAAAGGGGCCGCTGGTGGGCGCGCCTGGCGCGCCCTGGGAATTGGACTGGGGCACCGTGGAGGCGATGTAGAGCCCCGTGCCGCCGCTGTAGGTATGCTGCTGATTGGTCACATACTGCCCGGTACCGTAAAGGGAAACACCGGCGCTGCCCGTCATGATGGAGGTGATCTGGGTGTTGCCACCGGCGTAGGAGGTGATGATGCCCTCACGATTCCCAAAGGCAAGCGTGCCGCCCTGGCCGAAGATCAGGTTCTGCCCCCCGGTGAAGAGGATGTTGCCACTGGCGACGGTGAGTGTTTTTCCCGAGCCAATGGTGGTGGTGTAGGCATTCGTGCCGGTGGCACTGATGATCAGCGAGTTCACGCTCATGGTGGAGGCCACGGTGGCGGCGGCCGTGATCCGCACATTGTTGCCAGCGGTGAAGCTGGAGACGAACTCGTCGGTGGGATTAAGAGGGCGCAGACCCGTCTCGGCGTTGTAGGTCAGGAAGGTGTTCGGCACACCTGTGGCAGTCCCTGCCCCGCCGCTGGTGTCCGTCGCCTCGCCCACCATGCCGGGGATGACCTGCAGGGTCTTAAGAGTGCCGATGCCAGTGGATGCGGCCACAGTGGTGCCAATCAGCTCCGGCGGGGTGGCTGGGTTGAAGAAAATGCGCGAGACACTGGCGGTGACAGCGCTGTCGAGGCCAAGATTGGCGCCATTGACAAAGAGCAGTCCGCCCAGGGGCACCCGGGAGAAGCTGCCGACGTTCAGCGTGGCCGTGTTGGTGCCGCCATACGTGATGGTCAGGATGGAACGCTTGCTGTGGGCCTCGAGGGTGCCAACCGTCTCGCTGGAGTTCGTCGCCGCAAGTTCAGAACCCCGATAGATGAAATTGCCGCCGCGGAGGGAGAGGAGCGCGGCGTCGGCCAGCCGGTTGGAGCCGTTGTTGAAGGTGCCCAGGTTGTCCAGGGTCAGGGTGCCAGTGTTGGCCAGCGTGGTATTGGCCACACTCTGATTGCCGACGCCGTTGAGGATGATCGTGGGGCTGGCCAGAGAGCCGAACGAGCCGGTGTAGCCGAGATTGGCGTCGCGGCTCTTGCCCAGTTGCAGGGTTCCAGCGTTGATCGTGGTGGAGCCAGTGTAGCCGTTGGCGGCGACAAGGGTCTGCGTGAAGGTGCCGTTCTTGACCAGGGACACACCACCAGCACCGCTAAGGCCGTCATTGACCTTGCCGTTGTAGATCTGCTCCACGGAGATGTTGTTGCCGGAGAGGGTGTAAGTGCTGCTGGTGTTCTCCGCATCGTTCTGGATGTAGAGCTGGTCGCCCGCCGAATGGCGCTGGCCGCTTCCCCCATGGGTGTCCATGGCGGACATCGTGAGGACCTTGCCGTTGAGGTCCATCGTCATGATGAAATTGGCCGTGGCGAGGGAGTAGATGGCCCAGCGGCTGGAGGCGCTGATGGCATTGTCCACGCCGATGACGAGGCGCGCGCCTGTGGTGCCTGCGCTGGCGTAAAGCTGGGTGTCACCCGTGTAGGTGTTGATGCTGTTGAGCGTTGTGGTGGCGTTGGTGCCACGGCTGTAGAGCACGCTGCCGGTGCCGCTGATGACGCCCGTGATGATGAGGTTTCCGTTGTCACCCCCGCCGACACGAATGTCCCCGCTGGTCACAATGTTGCCAGCCCAGGTGGCGGTGCCGCCGACCTCGGTCTGCAGCGCGCCGTTGTTGTTGCCGCCGTTGCCTGCCAGCGTCAGGGTCTTTCCAGCGCCCATGATGATGCCGTTTTGAAGGACGATGCGGGCACCGTTGGCCACAGTGCCAGCCGTGATGCTGCCAAGGGCGCCTGCGTTTCCCAGCACCAGGATGCCCATGCTGGTGCTCACCTGGAGCGTGGTGCCTGCGGCGATGGTGTTGGCTCCGGAGAGGGTGAGCGTGCCGCTGGTGGAAATGTTGCCGTTGATCGTGTTGGAACCGGAGAGGGTCATGGAGCCGCCGCTCACCGTGATCGCACCCAGGGTGTTGTTGCCGCTGAAAATCAGCGCCCCGGCGGAGACAGTGGTGCTGCCGCTGTATTGGTTGGCTCCGGAGAGGGTCTGGGTGCCGGCACCGCTTTTGACAATGTTCACAAGGCCCGCGCCATCCTGAATCACGCCGCTGTAGGTCTGGCTGCCTGCCGCCACGGCCAGGGTCAGCGTGGCGGCAGTAGCGCTTGTGTTGGTCACGCTGCTGAGGCCCAGACCGCCACCCGCATTGGTGCGGGCCAGCCCCCCAATCGTCTGCACGTGCCCGTTCAGGTCGAAGATGGAGTCCTCGTTCGCGCTGGAGGAATCCACATCCACCACAGTCCCTGCGGGCAGGGCGTTGTCCGCGCCGAGCTGGAGACGCCCACGAATGATGGACGTGGTGCCGCTGTAAGTGTTGCTGGTGCCGGAGATGCGCACAATGCCCAGCGTGGCGGAGGTGGAGCCGATGGCGGAAATTTGCAGCCCCGTGGCCGTGCCATTGCTGATGACACCGGTGACATCAAGCACACCATCCGCAAGGGCGCCCAGCCGGTTGCCGCTATTGAGGGTGATGCCGCCTGCCCACGTCGCGGTTGCGCCAGCCCCGGCCCTCAGCCCCCCGAAGAAATCCGCCCCACCGGAACCCACGGCAATGCTCTCCCCCGTGATGATGACGCCGTCCTGCAGTTCCACCGAGGCAGTGCCGCTGACGGACGTCGCACCTGCGGTCGTGCCGAGCGCGCCATTGCTGCCCACACGCAGCGTGCCGGCGGTCACATTGACGGCTCCACCGAATCCATTGTTCCCCGAGAGCAGCAGAATGCCCGCGCCCGCCTTGTTGATGTCCCCTGCCGCGATGCTCTCGCTGATCGTGGCCAGATGGTTCGCCGTGGTCACTGTGATGATGCTTCCCGTGGAAAGAGAGAAAAGGCTGTCCGCGTTCGCATCAGCAATGATGTAGCCGCTGCTGTTGAAGGTGATGTTGTTCACCAGCACATCACTGGCGATCTCCACCGTCTCCCCGCCGCCGTTGAAAATGGCGTTGCTGCCAGGAGCCCACACGGCCGCCCCATTCCAGTTGGGCGCGGTCACGCTCCAGTCATTGCTGGGGCCTGCGTCGAGCCACGTCTGGTTCTGGGCATGGGCGGTGCAGGCCAGCAGCAGAAGCGCCGAGACCACGTGCCTCACAGTGGAGATAAGGGCAGATGCACGCCTTGGGGCGGCGGTGGCCGCGCAGGTCGGAAAAGTCATTTGAAGGTAATCGAAAAAATAGGCTCTTCGCGGCTTTTAATGGGCGGGGAGTGGTGTAAAGGTGGGAGATGGGCGC
>CAZPSQ010000004.1:0-60191 GCA_964588755.1 uncultured Prosthecobacter sp.
TGGTCATTTTCATCTGCGCACCGGGGGTCTTCTTCAAGAGGATGCCGAGCACCACGTCGCCCATGGCGAAACCTGCGGCGGGCATGTCCACCCTGCCATCGCTCATCACGGCGCAGAGCTTGTCGTAACGGCCGCCGCCCGCGACGGCGCGCAGGCCGTGCTTGAGGTCGAACACCTCGAAGACAGTGCCGGTGTAGTAGGCAAGGCCGCGCACGATGGTGGCGTCGATGCGGACGTGCCGCCACAGGCCGCGCGCGGTGAGGTTTTCACGCAGGGCGGCAAAGGCCGGATGGTTCTCATCCGCCGCGGCCATGAAGGCGCGCACCTGTTCCAGGGTGAGGCCGATGCCGCTGAGTTTCTTCTCAGTTTCCTCAGGGCGCGCGCGTTCAATCTTGTCGATGATCTGCAGGAAGGTCGTGGTGTGCTCCGCGGCGATGCTGTTCTCCGTGAGGAAGGTGTTCCAGATCTCACGGTTGCTCAGGCGGATGGCGAAGTCTTCGGCGCTCACGCCGAACTCACGCATGGTGTCGATGGCCATGGCGACCAACTCAGCATCCGTGGCTGGCGAGGCATCGCCAAGGATGTCCGCGTTGAACTGGATGAACTCGCGTGTGCGTCCCTCCTGCGGTGCCTCATAGCGGAAGCAGGAGCCGATTTGAAACCACTTGATGGGCTTTTTGAAATCACGCTGCCGTGCGGTGGCCATGCGGGCCAGGGAAGGCGTCACCTCGGGGCGCAGGGACACATCACGCTCACCTTTGTCGATGAAGCAGAAGAGCTGGCTGGTGATCTCATCCCCGCTCTTTTTGCGAAAGAGACCGGTGCTTTCAAGGATGGGGCCTTCATACTCCATGAAGCCGTAGCGGCGCGCGACGGCGCGCCAGGTGTCGAAAATGTAGTTACGCAACGCGCATTCTTCAGGGAAGAAGTCGCGAAAGCCTTTGACTGTTTCAATGGAGGCCATAGAGGGGCGGGATTGATCTTCATGTGACCCGCAAACGCAACCGGAAATGCGACGGGCCGCGTAAGCGACTGACTGCATGCTCTCCGACTTGTTTGTGCGCGATTTCCGCTGTTTCGCCGAGGCGAAGGTGGATCTGCATCCCGATGTGACGCTGCTGGTTGGCCGCAATGCGCAGGGGAAAACGTCTTTGATCGAGGCAGCGTGCGTGCTCCTGCGGCTGCAGTCTCCGCGCACCACGAACCGCGCCGAGCTTGTGCGCTTCGGCGCCTCCACGTGCCTCGTCGAGGCATCCTGGCGTGGCAGACGGCTGCGTTATGCGCAGTCGCCCGCCACCCGGCGTCTTGCGTTGGATGGCGGCACGTGCGGCAAGGTGGGGGATTACCTCTCGGCCTCTGGTGTGGTGGTGTGGATGGACCACCGCGACATGAGCCTGCTGCGTGGTGGCGCGGAGCATCGCCGACGTTTTTTGGACTTCGCCGCGAGCCAGATGTTTCCCGATTATCTGCACGCGCTGCGAGGCTACGAGCGCGCGCTGCGAGGCAGAAACTATGTGCTGAAGCGGGATGCGGTGATCGCCTGGAAACAGGCCGACGCCTTTGCGCATGTGATGGATGGTTTCGCGCAGACACTGTGGCAGAGGCGCGCTGAACTGTGCGCCGCCTTGACGCCGCAGGTGACTGCGGCGCATGCACAGCTCAGCGATAATGCGGAGAATGCATGCATAGGGCTTTCCAGCACGCGTGAGAGGGGAGGCTTGCGCGAGGCGCTGCTCACAATGCGTGAGGAGGAGTCACGCTCACGCTCCACGGCCTTGGGGCCGCACCGCGATGACATCACGATGATGTTGAACGACCTGGATGCGACGAGCTTTGCGTCGGAGGGGCAGCAGCGCTCGTTTGCGCTGTCGATGAAGCTGGCCCAGGCGCATGTGCTGGAGAAAGCGCGGGGCGAGGCGCCGCTGATGCTGATCGATGACGTGTTTGGGGAGCTGGATGCGCACCGCCGCCGGGCGCTGCTGGCGTGCCTGCCCGCAGGCACGCAAAAAATCATCACCACGACTCATTTGGACTGGGTCCAGGCGGACCACATCAGCGGTTTGGTGCACCGGGTGGAGCAAGGGGCGCTGGTTTCCACACAAAATTCGTAAAATCGTCGCAGGAACCGCTTCAGATGGGTCAAAATGACAAATCTGGCGTGCTTGCAAACTTCCCTTGACGCCCTTTCAGGCGGTTTTACCCTTATATAGGTTAGAATCTGCTCGCCGCGCGTTTTCGTGATTCTCAAAACAGTTAGAATTCTCCGCGGCGCACCTGACTTCTGAACCCTGTCTCCAACTCTTTTTCTTTTATTTTCTAATGTTCGGCAAACTTTTTGGATTCGTCGCCCAGGATATCGGCATCGATCTGGGCACGGCAAACACCCTCGTTTATGTTAAAGATCACGGCATTGTGCTTCGAGAGCCCTCCGTGGTGGCCGTGAAAACGGGCACCAACGAAGTGGTCGCAGTTGGGGATGATGCAAAGCGCATGCTCGGGCGAACGCCGGGCGGCATCACCGCCATCCGTCCTCTGAAGGACGGCGTCATTGCTGACTTTCGTGTCACGGAAGCGATGCTCCGCCATTTCATCCGCAAGGTCCAGGGCGGCCGCCGCCAGATGCGCGGCCCGCGTGTGGTGATCGCGGTGCCCTCCGGCATCACGGAAGTGGAAAAGCGCGCGGTGAAGGAAAGCGCGGAGCAGGCTGGCGCGCGCGAGGTTTACCTGATCGAAGAACCGATGGCCGCTGCCATCGGCGTGGGCCTGCCAGTGCAGGAGGCCGCGGGCAACATGATTGTGGACATTGGCGGTGGCACCACGGAGGTGGCCATCATCTCCCTTTCCGGCATTGTTTACAGCCGCAGCGTCCGCGTGGCGGGGGATGAGCTGGACGAGTCGATCATCAACTACATGAAGCGCGCCTACAATCTCATGATCGGGGAGCGCACGGCGGAGGAGATCAAGCTGCGCATTGGCTCCGCCTTCCCGCTGGGCAAGGAGACGACCATGGAGGTCAAAGGCCGCGACATGGTGGCCGGCCTGCCGAAGACCATCACCATCACCAGCCAGGAAGTGCGCGAGGCCATGCTGGAGCCGCTCAATGCGATCATCGACGCCGTGCGAACCACACTGGAGCGCTGCCCCCCGGAGCTTTCCGCCGACCTGGTGGACCGCGGCATCATGCTGGCTGGTGGCGGAGCGCTGCTGCGCGGTCTGGACAAGCTGCTGCAGGAGGAAACCGCGCTGCCTGTGCATGTGGCGGAAGATCCGCTCAGCGCCGTTGGCGAGGGCGCCGGTCGTGTGCTCAATGAGCTGGAATTCCTGCGCAAGGTCAGCACCACAGAAGTTTGACGCCCCATTCCGGGCCGGAGGCCCGCTGCTGAGATGAAAAAACTCAGGGCGGCGCATGTGTCAGCCCGGTGGAAAGGATCAGCATGAAAAAGTTCAACATCCTTGCGCTGCTCATTTTTGCGGCCGGACTGGTCTCCGTGTTCTTCTTCGACACGGAGACCACCCGTCAGATCCAGTCACGTGTGCTGGGGCTGCTTTCGCCCTTCATTCACTCCAGCGCCGCCATGGAGCGTGCCGCAGAGTCCGCCACCGCTCCTGCCGTCAATGCGGGCGAGGTCAAGCGGGAGGTCGATGACCTGCGCGTGCAGGTGGAGCGCCTGCGCATCATCCAGCAGAAGTACAACCAGGTCATCGAGGAGAACGCCAAGCTGCGGCAGATCATCGAGTTCAAGCAGTCCGCGCCGTTCAAGATGACACCGGCCAAGGTCATCCGGCGCAGCTCCAGCACCTGGTGGAACAGCCTTATCATCGACAAGGGTTTTCTGGACGGCATTGGCACGGACAGTCCGGTGATCACTTCGGTGGGTCTGGTGGGCAAGACTTCCGTGCTGGCGCCGCATCTTTCCAAGGTCATCCTGCTGACGGATGAGATGTGCCGCGTGTCCGCCAAGGTGGAGGGCACGCTGGAGCAGGGCATCCTGATGGGCGAGCGCTCCGCCCTGGAGGTGCGTCCGGAGCTGCACCTGCGTTTCCTGAGCCGCAACGCCAACATCAATGCTGGCGCCGCCGTGTACTCCTCCGGCGAGGGTGGTGTGTTTCCCGCCGACCTCCTGCTGGGCCGGGTGAAGCGGTTTGAAAACCGCGAGATTTCTGGAGAGGCCATCGTGGAACCCGCCGTTGATTTCTCCACCCTGGATTACGTCTTTGTGATTGAGATGCAGGCCGCCGCCCCCTGACCTCATGTTGTTCCATCCGATCTCCATCATCCTCCTGCTGCTCACCTTCATGGTGCAGGAGTTCATTCCTGGGCTGGAGATCGCCCAGTTCGCCACGCTGTTTCTGCCGGCGGTGTTTTTCTTCTGCGCCTCCGTGGCCTCTCCCTTTGCCATGATGCTGGTGCTCGCCTTCATTACCGGCTTCATCTGGGATGCGCGTCATCTGCAGGGCCTCACGGAAAGCGTCGGGGGCATGGCGGATGTGTTTGGCACCGGCGTGGATGTGGAGCTGGGGGCCTCGGCCCGTCCGTTGCCGTTTGGGCTTTCCATCCTGCTGTTTGGCATGCTGGGCACGCTTATGCAGGGCATCCGTCCGCTGTTCAAACGCGGCCGCCTGGAATTGCCTGTGCTGATGGTCGGCGTGGCGACGTTTACCTGGTTGCTGTCCCAATATCTGATCATGACCTTCCTGCGCGGCTCCCTCCAGTTCCCTGGTGGCGTGTGGTCGAAGATGATCACCGACACGCTGCTGGCCATGCTGGCATCCCCCCTTATTTTCCTGCTGCTTTACTCCCTGGCACGCCTCTCGAGTTACGAAATCAAATATGACGGTCTGAGGTACCGCTTCGATGGTCGTTAAATACCGCTTCCGCCTTTACCTCTTCGCCCTCGCCATGATGTGCGGGTTCGGCGTTCTTGTGTTCCGCCTCTGGTCGCTGCAGATCGACCGGCGTGAGGAGTTTGCCAAGATGATTCCTGGCGCGAAGAAGGAGCGCGCCCGCATCCCAGGCCCACGCGGGGAGATCAAGGATCGCAATGGCATCCTGCTGGCCACCAACAAAGCCAGCTTTGAGGTCCGCGTGAACCTGGCCGAGGTGGTCACCGAGTTCAAGCGGGAGGCCAAGATCAAAAACAAGGACATACCGGAGGTGCTGGTGGACGTGGTCGAGAAGGGCATCCGCCGCCAGAAGAAGGAGCTCGACATCTACTCCATTTTTGAGGAGACGATCTCCCAGCAGATGCGTGTCATGGGCGTCCACAAGGAGTATGTGGTGGACTCGCTGCGCGTGCATTACCGCACCTTCCATGGTGCTGTTCCGTGGGTCTATCGGGACGACCTCACCTTCGCCGAGTTCAGCCGCATCGCGGAGCACAATCTGGGCCTGCCAGGTGTCACCGTGGCGGAGCGCGCGTCCCGCGTGTATCCATTGAAGGCCGTCGCCTGCCACATCATGGGCTATGTGCGCCTGCCGGACGACCAGCGTGTCTCCGCCGAGGAACGCAAGGGCTGGGACTATTATGTGCCGGATGATTTCGGCGGTGCGGGGGTGGAAAAGAGCTTCGACGCCCACCTGCGCGGGAAGCCGGGCGTGCGCGTCATGCAGCGTGACCAGCGCGGCCGCCCCGTGGGCGAGTTGTATGAGGAGTATCAGGAGCCGCGCAAGGGCAACGATGTCTATCTCACCCTTGACGCCCGGATGCAGATCATCGCCGACAAGGCGCTGCGGGAGGGCAATGTCGGCCGCGGCGCCGTGGTGGTCATTGAGCCCAATTCGGGCGAGGTGCTGGCACTGGTGTCCGTCCCGTCTTTTGACCCGAACCAGTTCATCCCCAGCATCCAGCAGTCAGACTGGGATCTGCTGCTGAACAACAAGACTGTGCCGCTGCTCAACCGCGCGGTGAGAGGGCATGCGCCCGGCTCCACCTTCAAGATTCCGATCTCCTTCGCCGGCTGTCTGGCCAATATTCAGAAACAGCGCTTCAACTGCAGTGGCGCTGTCACCTATGGCAACACGTCCATGCAGTGCTGGATCCAGCGGCAGAGCGGCGGCTCGCACGGCACGCTGGACCTCAGTGACGCCATCATGAAGTCCTGCAACTGCTTCTTCTACCGCTATGGCAACGCGGCCGGAATCGGCAACATCACCAAGGTGGGCAAGGCCCTTGGCGTGGGTGAAAGAACCGGCATTGAGCTGGAGGATGAGGACTCAGGCATTCTCCCCAATCCTGACTGGCTGCGTGCCAACCGTCCTTCCGAACGCTGGAGCGACGGCTACACGGCCAACACCTCCATCGGCCAGGGCATGGTGCTGGCCTCGCCGCTGCAGATGGCCTCTGTCACCGCCACCGTGGCCAACGGCGGCAAGTCCTGGAACCCGCACCTGCTCAAGCGCGTCATGGACGGGGACAAGGTCGTGCTGGACAACCCGCCCAGCCTGCGCGGTGATCTTTCGGCCAATGTGACCCCCGACGAGATCGAGATCATCCGCAAGGGGATGTGGAAGGTTGTGAATGATCCTGGCGGCACCGGCAAGAGCGCCAGGATCACCGGAGTCGAGGTTGCGGGCAAGACGGGCACCGCGCAAAACTGGCGGCGTGATGAGAGGAACGTGAAGGTGGACGACAACCACACCTGGTTCATCAGCTTCGCCCCGTATCAGAATCCCAAGTTCGCCGTGTGCGTGCTGGTGCAGAATGGCAAGTCCGGCGGGGGCGTGGCCGCCCCTGTGGCCCGCCGTGTGCTGGAGCAGTGCCTGGCCTTGGAAAAAGGTTATGTCGTGAAAGCCGAGGCGATGCCCCCGGCCGAAGGACACTTCAAACATATTTCAGCAGTCCAATATGCTGACGCCGGGGTGCCCTTGCTCCCCGCGACGGATGAGGACGGCGATGTGGGCGCGGGTGCGTCCACCACAGAGCGTGTGGATGAGCCTGCGCCGCGTGTCAACGCGGCGCCCAACATCCGCCGCAAGGCCGATTCAGCGGGATCGGCAGGGAGCAATTCCGGACAGAACGTGCCCAAGGCCGTGCCAGTGCGCAGGGTCGGTATTTTCAACCGGGGAGGCTCCCAGGAAAGCAAACCATCCGATCCCGCCCCCAGTGGCGGCGGACTTTTTCGCAGGATCTTCCGCTGAGGACCTGCCAGTTTAGCTACAGGGAGACCAACCACCATGGCATTGACCTTCGTTCAGAGAATCAAAGAACTGCTTACCGGAAAGCGCGACATCAAGAGCGGTGTGCGCCTTGTCATCAACTGCGAAAAGCTCGAAAACCGTGTGGCTCTGCTCGACAAAGGCGTCGTGGAGGAGTACACGCTGGAGCGTGTCGGCACCAGCAGCCTCATCGGCAGCATCTTCAAGGGCCGGATCCGCAACATCGAGCAGGGGCTGAAGGCCATGTTCATCGACATCGGCTTCGACAAGAACGCCTTCCTGCACTTCTGGGACGCCATCCCCGCCGCGCTGGATGCCGGGCTGGAGGAGATCAACCGCGGCGGCAGCAAGAAAAAGAAGCGCATCGAGGCCAAGGACATCCCCAGCCTCTACCCGATCGGGTCCGAGATCATGGTGCAGGTCACCAAAGGCCCCGTGGGGAACAAGGGGCCGCGCGTCACCACGAACATCTCCCTTCCCGGCCGTCTGCTGGTGCTCATGCCCCTGAACGACACATGCGGCATCTCCCGCAAGATCGAGGATCCCAAGGAGCGCTCCCGCCTGCGCAAGATCATTGAAAAGATCACCCTGCCGGAGGGCATGGGCATCATTCTGCGGACGGAGGCCTCCGGCAAGCGTGCCCGCCACATCGTGCGCGACCTCAACATCCTGCTGGACGAGTGGGACCAAATCGTGGCCAAGCGCGACGGGCAGAACGCCCCGGTCTGCTGCTTCCAGGAGCCGGACCTTGTGGAGCGCACGGTGCGTGATTTCCTGACCGAGGACATCGACGAGGTGGCCTGTGATGACGCCGCGACCGTGGAGCGCATGCAGCGCATGGCCGCCCACATTTCCGGCCGCGCGAAGCGCCGTATCAATTTCTACCAGGGCCAGACCGCCATCTTCGAGCACTACGGCATCCAGAAGCAGATCGACAACGCCTTCTACCGTCAGGTGTGGCTGCCCTGCGGCGGCTACATTGTCATCGACCAGACGGAGGCGCTGGTGTCCATCGACGTCAACACCGGCCGGAACAAAGGCCACAAGGACGTGGACAAGCTGCTGCTGGAAACGAACCTGGAGGCGGCCGCCGAAGTGGCCCGCCAGCTCCGCCTGCGCAACATGGGCGGCCTCATCGTGGTGGACTTCATCGACATGAAGCACCGCCGCGACCAGCAGGCTGTGTACAAGCTCATGAACGATCACTTGAAGCGGGACAAGGCCAAGACGCAGGTGCTGCCCATCTCGCAGTTCGGCCTCATGGAGATGACCCGCCAGCGCCTCAATGAGAGCCTGGGCACCACGCTTTACGAGCCGTGTCCGTACTGCAAGGGCCACGGCCAGGTCAAGACGCCGCTGACCATGAGCGTCGAGCTGCAGCGCCGCCTTGTCAGCGCGCTGGGCCGCGCCAAGGAAGACCAGAAGCAGTTCATGGTCGTCGTGCATCCCGACGTCATGAACCGCCTCAAGACCGAGGATGGCGAGCTGCTTGTGGACCTGGAGCGCAAGTACCATGCCCGCCTCACCTTCCGCAGTGATCCCTCCTGCCATCGCGAGCAGATCACCCTGACCAATGCGCAGACTGGCGAGGAAGTTCGTCCCTGATCGTTGAACCATCTCCTGAATCCCTGCCTCACGTCCTGTGGGGCGGGGATTCTTGTTTCAGGACGGCCGTGCCGCCGCCGTTGCGCCTCCCGCCACGGCCCGCAGAAAGAAATGCCTTTGCGCCATCTGTGGCGTAAGACAAGACGTGCCGAAGAAAGTCCCTGCCGCCGCACAGCCTCTGCACCCGCTCCTGCGGGCGTGGATCCGCAAGGCGTTTCGTGGCAGGTTCACGGAGGCGCAGGAGCAGACGCTGCCGCACATCCTGGCGGGCCGCTCGGTGCTGCTGTCATCGCCCACCGGCAGCGGCAAGACATTGGCCGGGTTCCTCGGCATTCTGGACCACCTCATCCGCGCGCATGGGGCCGGGACGTTGGGGAATGGCATCCACGCCATCTACGTCTCCCCCCTGCGCGCGCTGACCTATGACATCGAGAAAAATCTGCGTGCTCCGCTGGAAGGCGTGGGCCTGCAGGATGTCATCCGTGTGGGGCTGCGCACCGGCGACACCCCCGCCACGGAGCGCGCCCGGATGCGCCGCAAGCCGCCGCACATCCTCCTCACCACGCCGGAGAGCCTGGCCATCATGCTGCCGCAGAAGGGGTTCCGCGAGGCGTTGCAGACCTGCCGCTTCGTCATTGTGGATGAACTTCACGCCCTGGCGGAAAACAAACGAGGCTCGCATTTGATGGTGTCGTTGGAGCGCTTGGAGGGCAGGACGCAGGCTGCCTTGGTCCGCATCGGCCTCTCCGCCACGGCGGCGCCGTTGGACCTGCTCGGGCGCTTTCTCACCGGCTCACGTGTCTGCGGGCTGGTGCAGGCCACCAAGGCGCGTGGCCGGCGGGTGGAGGTCCTGTCACCGCTGCGGAAGGAACCTTACCCACCCGCCGGGTACACCGCCTGTCGTGTGGTGAACGATGTGGCGGCGATCGTGAAGCGGAACCGCAGCGTCATCATCTTCTGCAACACCCGCAGCGGCACGGAGAACATCTCCATGCGACTGAAGGGGGAACTGCCGGATCTGGCGCACACCATTGAGGCCCACCACGCCTCGCTGGATCGTGACGTGAGGCTGGAGGTGGAGGACCGCCTCAAGCGCGGGGAGCTGCGGGCTGTGGTGTGCAGCACCAGCCTGGAGCTGGGCATCGACATTGGGGGTGTGGACTGCGTGGTCATGATCTCCACGCCGAAGGGGATCAACCGCGCGCTGCAGCGTATCGGCCGCAGCGGCCATTCCATCGACCAGGAAAGCCACGGCATCCTGGTGGCCACGAACATCAATGACCTCATGGAGTGCGTGATGTGCGCGGAGATGACGCGGGATGCGCAGCTCGATCCCGTCAAAATTTTGGAGAAGCCGCTGGATGTGCTGGCGCAGCATCTGGTGGGCCTGGCCATGGAGGCGCGGCACACACCGGAGGAATGTTTTGAGGTCATCCGCCGCGCGTTCCCGTTTCATGACCTCGCACGGCAGGAGTTTGACCGCATTCAAAAGTACCTGGAGGGCGGTGGCCGCTCGCTGGAGAAGCAGTACCGCGAGACGTTTGGAAAGATTGTCGTGCGTGCGGATGGCGTGCTGGCCACGCCCTCCCCCAAGGTGGAGCGTGAATACCTGGCCAATGTCGGGGTCATTGCCAGCGAGGGCATGGTCAGCGTGTGGCTGGGCCGCCGGCGGCTGGGGCAGATCGAGGAGTCCTTTTTGAAGCGCCTCAAGGAAGGGGACATTTTTGTGCTGGCCGGGCGCGTTGTGCGGCTCATCGAGACCGGCGTGATGGAGGTCAAGGTGGAGGACGCCAAGGGCCGTCTGCCCACTGTGCCGACCTGGAACGCCAGCAAGATGCCGCTGGCCTCCGGCCTGGCACGGGCCATGAGGGCCTTCCGCACGGAGCTGTCCGCGCGTTTCCTCGGCGGAAGCAAGGAGGCGATCACAGACTGGCTGGTGGAGCGTTTCCTTATCTCCACCACCAACGCCCAGGCCATGGTGACGCACTGCCAGAACCAGCTCCGGGTGTCCTCCATCCCCACGGCCGGGCTGATGCTGATCGAGCGCTTTCATGAGCGTAACGAACGCGACTCCGACGACCCCGGCCTGCTGCATTTTTTCTTCCACAGCCTCATCGGCCGGACGGCCAATGACGCGCTGTCACGCGTCGTCGCACACCGGATGAAGGATGCTGTGGGTGGGAACGCGCTCGTCACCATCGACGACTACGGCTTTCTGCTGACCTTGAAGCCGTTTCAAGACATGGAGCTGGCCGCATGGCGGGAGCTGTTTGCGCCACAGAATGCCGGGCGTGATCTGGAGGTGGCGCTGAAGGACTCATCGCTTGTGCAATGGCAGTTTCGCGGCGTGGCGCAGACGGGCCTGATGGTGCCGCGCAACCGCCCGGGCCAGGAACGCCGGGTCAAGCAGCTGCAGTGGAGCTCCGAAGTTCTCTTTCGTGTGCTCAGTCAACATGAGCCGGACCATCCCCTGCTGGAGCAGGCGCGGCGGGAGGCCACGCACACGTTTCTGGACCTGCCACGCGCGCAGCGCTTTCTCGACCGCGCCGCCTCGCTTGAATGGCGTTTGGTGGATGTCCCTGTCGTCACGCCGTTCTCCTTCGGCATCTTCGCCTCCAAGATTAAAGAGGGCATGATGATGGAAGACCCTGAGGAGGCGATTGAACGGCTGTGGCGGGAGTTTGAAAAGAAGACGGGTGCCGCTTCACCGTGATGACATGCATCACCATCCAGTGGCGGAGGCTATCTGTCGGTCACAGGGGGCTCATTGCCGTTGTGAATCCCGTCCACCAGCCGCTTGATGCCGTCCCGGGCAAAGTCGCTGCCGGGGTGCATGCGCCGGGCCTTGAGATACCACGCGATGGCTGAGCCGGTCTGCTGGCGCTCCTCATGCTGCCGCGCATTGTCGATGGCATTGACGAAGCTGCTGGCCTTCACGCCCAGGTCCGCGCGCAGCCGGCTGAGCACGGTGTCGTCGGGGAAGTTTTTGGCCTCCTTCTCCACCCGTTCCCAGGCGCCGGGCGGGCTGCTGGAGGCCATTTCCTTGGCTCCGGCGATGATGAGCTCCAGCTTGGCCATGTCGGTCAGCACTTTTTCAAGCTGGTCCTTGCGGGTCAGGTCGTCGGCGGTGGAGGCGATGAAGGCGGCCTTGTTCTCAAAAATCTGGCGGTAGTTGCGCTGGCTGAGCAGACGGTCGAACTCCATCAGCGCCTGAGAGCGCATGTCGGTGGTTTTGACAAGGTCGCCGCTGAATCCCGCCAAGTCTGGATTCGTCGGCCAGATCTCGGTGGCGGCTTTCATCTCCGACTCCAGCGTCACGGTGTCCTTGTTGGCCATGGCCATGCGCGCCTTGGTGATGTGCAGGGAGCTCACCGCCTTGGCTGTCTGGATGGCGGCCAGCGGCTTGGCATACTCGAAGTCGTCGGACAGGCTGCGGAGGTCGTTGACCACCGTCTCCGCACTGGCGTAGTCCTTCATTTCCAGGAAGGACAGGAGCTTGTTCTTCTTGCGCACAAAGTCGAGCACCTTGGTCTTCTCGCCCATCGGCAGCCGGCGCACGCGGGGCAGGTATTCGCCCACGCCAAAGGCCTCCAGCAGGCGGTTTCCTGCGCTGTCGAGGTCACGACGCGCCACCAGGTTTTCAAAGGAAACGAGAGATTCGTCCACCGTGCGGATGGCCTCCAGGGAGAGGCCGTCGATCATGCTGATCGTGGGCGGAACGCCGAAGCTGCTGGAAAGCATCTTCTGCACGTCGCTGTCCTTGTCGAGCTGGAGGATGCTTTCGCCATCCCGGAAAAGATTGGGGTAGAAGCGGCAGGCGATGACGGCGTGCTCAAAACGGCGTTGCAGGAACATTTGGATGATGAGCGCCTGGAACACCGTCTTGCTGGTGATTTCGGAGAGGCCTGCCGCCGTCTCGTTGAGCTTCATGCGCGCCTCGATCTCGGCGATGTGCTTGATGTACCCGCTGGTGCGCCCCACGGTCATGCTGTCGGTCTTGGCGGTCTGGTCCGCCTTGGTCTGCTCCCCTTTGCCGGGGTTGCTGACGGTGGGGGCCTTGGTACGGGACATGCCCATCTCCGTGTTCCATTCGAGCTGTGTGCGGCGGTCCAGCATGGCTTTGTTGGCCAGCTTGAGGTTCTGCTGTTTCTTCTGGGAAAGCCACACGTCCCAGATGGCGTTGGCCATGGAGTTGCACAGCCCGCCGTCGATTTTGAAGGTCCCGGCCTCCGGCAGCAGGGCAAAGGCCTTCATGGGGTCCGGCCCGGGCTTGTTTGTGGGCGCCAGCAGCTGCATGATCTGCGCCATGAGGTCGCGGTAGGCCTGGTCCTCGGTGCTGTTGGCCTCCGGCGTGGTGAGGTAGGTCTCAAAGCGGGACCGCATCAGCCGGTTGTTGGTCACATTCCACAGCTTGCCATTGAAGGCGACGTTCTCAGAGCCGGGATCGCCCATGGGCATGTTTCCCAGCGCCGTTTGGGTGTCCGTCTGGCGGTCGGCGGCGGAGCCGGGGACCATGTTGTAGTTGTTGTTGGAGGTGGCACCTGCGCCGGTGGCAGGCTGCTGGACCATGCCGGGCAGCACCTGGGCCTGGAGAAGGACAGGGGCACAGGCCGATGCGAGGAGAACGAGGCGGGGCACACGTTTCATGGGCAGGACGGGGTTGAAGGTCACACTTTGAGCAGTTCGAGCACCTCGAGCACGCCGTTCTCCTGAACGCGCACCTTGAAGACATAGCGCTGGCCGCGCTGGATGTTGGTGCCCTGGTGGTCTGGCGGCACCCACACCGGCACGAAGGTGGTGCCGGACCCGTCGCTGAGCTGGACGCTGAAGAGGCGCCCCTCGGCGCTGCGCCATTTGTCCAGCCGGTCGTCCACAATGCCTTCCAGCTTGTAAACATTGTCCCCCAGGGCGGTGGCATCCTCCAAAAACTCGTCAGCATTCAGCACCGTGACGCCCGTCATGGGATCGGTGGCACGGTGCATCAGGGCGTAGCCAATGCCGCCGATGACAGCCAGTATGATGATCAAGCCCAGCCAGTGGGCGGGGCGGACTCCGGATTGGGCACGTCTGGGCATTGGCAGGGAGAGGTCAGAGCTAGGAGGAAGCTCCGAAAATCAACGGTATTTCCTCCCTGTCCAATCCTAGATGAAGCCTCCCGGTCTGACGAGGCTGTTCTTAAAATCGTGCGGCGGGCGCGGGCGCGCCTTTCTCCTCGATGTCAAAGAACTTGCCCGCGATGCCCCAGGCCAGGTCCGTGCGGGGCAGGATGCCGTCCCCGCCGACGTAGTAGCGGCTGCAGACGATGTAGTTGTCCCGGCTCACACCGTTGCTGGCACCGGCGGAAAAGATGGACGCCACCTTCAGGCCGAGCGTGCCGGCGATGCCGTGCTTCTGCTGCATGTGGGTGCGGAACTCGTTCTCATTGGGATTGGTGAAGGCGAGGCCGATGAGTGCCGCGATGACGAGGAGGAACATGAGTTTCATGGTTGGGGCGGAGGTGGAGGGTGGGTGTCTGTGGTTGGATCTGACGTTGACGTGGCTGGTGGGGGAGTGGTGCTGGCGTCGGCCGTTCCGGCGCGCTTCCATTGAAACGATCCTGGGTTGCTGCCGGGAACTTCGATCCACTCGCCCGTGTTCGCCTGCTGGGTGCGCAGGCGCCATTGCTCGGATTCGACCTCATGCAGCGTGCGGTTGGACTCCCGGGCCTTCTGGCGCATGATCAGGGTGCGGTCCGCATTCTCAGCCGCCACGGCCTTTTTCATTTGGACTCCCCAGTCCCCCTCCGGTACCTCGCGGATCAGCAGCAGGCCACGGTGGTCCTCGCCCACAAGCTGGTTGTTCTTCAGGGCCTGGATCTCCTGCATGCGGTTGCGCATGCGCTGGGTGGCCTCGCTGGCGTTCTTGGCGGCCTCCCTGTCCAGCGGCTCGTCGCCGCGGTACTGGTAAACATCCAGCCGCATGTTGAGGTTTACCTCCAGCGGCTCAGGCGTGGTGATGGGCACCTCCGGCAGGGTCTTGCAGCTGGCGAGGGCGGCCACGCACGCCAGCAGCAGGGCAGGGCGGTCAAGGCTCCGCCGGGTGGGTCTCGGCGGTGTCAGATTTGCGGGGTTCCTCTTTCCAGCGGTGGTCATACACGTTCACGTCTATCTTGCGCGCGCCCTGCGGTCCGGTTAACCGCAGATGTCCGCGTCCCTCGCGTCCATAGAAGCGTGCTTTGCCATCCACGCCGTCATACTCGAAGTTCCGCAGCGTTTCCAGTCCGATGCGGCGTATTTGCTGGCTGATGTCCCCATGGAGCACTGGCGGCAGCTCTTTGATCACATCATTGAGCGCCTCGATGCTGAACCTGCCTTTGGACCGGTTCACGAATTCGGCGTCGCCCTGGTAGAGCTCATGCATGTTGCCCGTGGCCACGACTTTTGCGGCGGCGGAGCCTTCCAGAATGAGGTAGGTCGGGAAGAGGGCCTTGCAGATCGGCCGCATGGAAACATCCACACCGGAGATCCAGCCGTCCCAGGTGTACACATCGTCGAGGTAAACATCAAAGGCACCGTTCACATAGCCCTTGTAGGCCTGGCCGCCAAACTGGCCGTAGATGCCGTTCGCGTCATAGGTCACGCTGAGATGGGCCTTTTCCATGTGCAGCTCTTTCCAGCGCAGTTGCTCCACGGTGAAGGTTTCGGTCAGGTTGTTGTTCCGGTCCTTCATGGGCAGGTTGAACTGCACGTGCCCCTTCATGCCACGAAACTCCACCTTGTACTGCGGCAGCATGTAGTCGTCAGTGGGGATGTCGAACACGGCGTCGAGCTGGCCGCTCTCCAGCCGGGAGGTGAAGCTGAAAGGGAACGGGCGGTTGAAACCCGCCAGCGGCACGCCCTTGGGTGCCAGCAGCAGGCGGCCGTCTGTCACGGCGAGGGTGTCCACGCGCCAGCCTGGGGTGGTGGGCTGCGGCGGCAGCGGAGGGCCGGCGCTGGCATCCGGCACCGGCGCCTCGCCCTTCATGTGCTTGCGGTAGTTTTCCACATACCAGAAAAGATCCTCTCCCACATAAAGCAGGGGGGAAAGGATCTCCACCCGGTCGATGCGGTGGTGCAGCAGCCCGTCCAGCGTGTAGTTCACATGAATGAGATCCATCTCCGCGACCGTGCGCAGAGGGTCATGCGGGGATGGGATGCGCAGGTTTTTCAGGACAATGCGCTGCGGCTGCACGTTCTCCGCCAGCCCGCTGACATCCAGCGGCGTGTCCTTGGCCGAAAGGTTCACATCAAAACGCACCGGCGGCAGTCCCGGCGCGATGTCCAGGACCGTCACCCCGAGGCTGGCGACCTCGACCTTCTCCGCGGTCCACCGCGCGGCGGCCGCCTCCACTTTTTCTTCGACGGCCTTCGCCTCGCCTTCGCTGCTGAACAGATTTGTCAGCGCGTTTCCCACCTCGATGTTGCCGCCGGTGAGCTGGATGGACTCAAAGCGGCGGTGCTCCCACAGCTCTGGCAGCACGGCCACCGCCTCCACTTTTTCGAAACCCAGCACAGGCAGGTTGGCCCGCTTCGGCACGCGCATGTCTGCCTCCGCGATGATCAGCCGCTGTTTGCCATTCTCCGTCACCAGGTCGAAGCGGACCGATGCCTCCAGGCGGTCTTTCCACTCCATCGCCATGGCATAGGAGGCGCCTTTCAGGGTCAGGTTGCCAAACTGCAGCCTCTGCCAGAAGGGGCGCTCCATGCTTGTGGCAGGTGTGGCTGGTGCATCAGCCTCCCTGCCAAACCAAGGTCCGTTCTCTGGTGTCAGTTCGACGCGTGGCTCGTCCATCACCAGCGAATCGACCTGCCATGCCTCCCGCAGCCTGTCTGGCACAGCCTCCAGCGTGATCGTCTTTGCCTGGGCGAAGGGGGCGTGCGGTGGCTGATTGCCCCAATGCAGCCGCATGTCCGCAAACTCCACGCGCTGCCCCACGCTGGAGCGAAAGCCCTGGGGAGAAATCTCCAGGGCTTTGAGCGCCGCCTTCCATTCAAAGCCGCCCGCCACAGGTGACAGCTTGGTGGCAGACAGGGCCACTTTTCCTTGCTGCACCTCCAGCGCCTGCACCAGCACTTTCCACGCGGCCTTCGCGGGCGGTGTGTCTGCGGTGGTGTTGCTTTTCGACGTCAGCATTTCCTCCAGCGTCTGTGTCCACTCCACCTCCGGCCGCAGCACTTTTCCGCCCTGCACCTGCCAGGTGCCGTCAGTGTCATGGGCCGCTGTTAGGTCCACGGCTTCTGCCTTGATGGAGCCCGTGCCTGTTTGCGGCTGCAGCGTCAGATTTTTGAGGCGCAGCTGATGCGTGCCGCCCTGGACCACGCCGGCGCGTGAGATCACGATGTCACGCCCTTCCCACTCCACCTCCACGCTGCCGCGCAGCAGGGGGTAGAAGCGGCCGGCCCAGGCCAGGTCGAAGCGGCCGTCCTGCAGGCTGCCCTTCTTGATCTCGATGCGGTCTTCCTTCATCTCCGCGTCCATGTGGAAGCGGCTGGACACGCTCTTTCCCTGCCACGCCACGTCCGCGCCCTGCACGCTGGTGGACTCAAACGAGATCGCCGTGGTTCCGCCGCGCAGGTTGCCCTGCATCGTCACGCTCAGCAGGGGCTCTCCTTTCTCATCGCGCAGCACGATTTTGGTGGAGGCCATGTCCAGCGAGTCCAGCCGCCACGGCAGGGTGCCGGCGGGCGCTGTCTGGTCGCCGCCTTGGGCGGCAAACATCGCCAGCGCCGCATCCACCGCGCCGCCTTCCACCTTCACGCTGCCGAGATTTTTGTCCCATAGCTGGCCCCAGCTCGGCCGCCATTCGATGTGACCTGCCCCGCCCAGGGGCCGCGCGGTGGGCACATGCAGCGCGCTCACCTCCCGCACGTGCAGCACCCCGTTCTCCCATTCCAGGGCGGTCACCTGCATCCGCGTGTCGCCGCCCAGCCGGGAGAGAACCTCATTCACCAGGAGAACACGCTGGTGCCACGCCCAGAAAAGCAGCCCCGCGACCAGGGCCACCATCAGCAGCATGGCACGCCACAGCCAGCGCCACCACCGGCGGCGGCGGCGTTTGGGGGGCGGATTTTCCGGGTCCACGGCAGGGCAGGACGGATCAGGTCTTTTTCCCTGTGATGAGCCGCGCCCCCGCCGCGCGGGTGAAGTAGGCCCACACCCAGATCAGGAAGACGGAGATGCGGTTGCGGAAGCTCATAAGGAAGAGCAGATGCACAAAAACCCACGCCAGCCATGCGAGCCAGCCGCTGAATTTGGCAAAGTGGACATCCGCCACCGCGCGGTGGCGGCCGATGGTGGCCATGCTGCCACGGTCCCAGTAGGCAAACTTGGTCAGCGGGCTGCCTTTGATCTGGGCCAGGATGTTCTTCGCCGCGCAGGCGCCCTGCTGCATCGCCACCGGGGAGACGCCGGGCAGCGGCTTGTTGTCCTTGCCCAGGCAGTGGGCGGTGTCGCCCAGCACGTAGATGTTCGGCGCATCCGGCAGGTTCAGCGTCTCGCTGATCTGGATGCGCCCGGCGCGGTCGAACGTCCCTGGCAGGGACCTCACCAACGGGGATGCCGCGTTGCCGGCGGCCCAGATGACCGTCCGCGCGTGGATGAAGCCGTCCGGCGTGCTCACGCCCTCCTCGTTGATGCCCTGCACGCTGACGCCAAGGCGAACGGTGACATTCAGAGCCTTAAGCTGCTCCTCCGCCTTTTTGGAAAGGGACTCGTCAAACACCGGCAGCACGCGTGGGGCTGCGTCCAGCAGAATGACCTGCGCCTCGCGCGGATCGATGTGGCGGAAGTCGCGCAGCATGGTTTCACGGGCGATTTCGGAGATTGCCCCCGCCATCTCCACCCCGGTGGGGCCCGCGCCGACGATCACGAAAGTCAGCAGCCGCTCGCGTTCGACCAGATCGGTGGCCACCTCGGCTTTTTCAAATGCCAGCAACAGCCTGCGGCGGATCTCCACGGCGTCCTCCAGCGTCTTGAGTCCCGGAGCAAAAGACTCCCACTCCGGGTGGCCGAAATAGCTGTGCCGCGCCCCGGTGGCCACCACCAGGTAGTCAAACGGGATGCTGCGCTCACCGGCCAGAACGAGCTTTTTCTCCAAATTGAACCCCGTCACATCCGCCATCAGCACCTCGATGTTTTCGTGCTGGCGCAGAATGCTGCGCACCGGCTGCGCGATGTTGGCCGGGGACAGGCCCGCCGTGGCCACTTGATAGAGCAGAGGCTGAAACAGGTGATGGTTTTCGCGGTCCAGCACCGTCACCTGCACGGGTTCGCCACCGAGGGCCTTGGCCACAGCCAGTCCGCCGAATCCGGCGCCTACGATCACCACACGGGGGCTGGGGGAGGTCTCTATGCTCATGATGCTTCTGCTAGCAGGTCCAAGGCCGGTTTCCACGACGATCTGCCTGTAATCTGATGCCTTTTGCCGACGTTGAACGCGCACCAGCCATGCTCCGACCTCTTTTCCTGTTTCTCTTCTGCGCCCTGGCCGCTCATGCCGGGATCGCCGGCAAACGGCCGAACATCATCTTCCTGCTCACGGACGACCAGGGCTACGGCGATCTTTCCAGCCATGGCAATCCGGTCCTCAAAACGCCTCACCTGGACCGCCTCAATGCCGAAGGCGTCCGTTTTGAGGACTTCTGCGTCAGCCCCACCTGCGCGCCCACCCGGTCCGCGCTGCTCACGGGGCGGCATGAGTTCAAGAACGGCATCACGCACACCATCCTGGAGCGCGAGCGCCTCACACCCCACGCCACCACGCTGGCGCAGGTGCTCAAAGGCGCGGGCTACACCACAGGCATCTTTGGCAAGTGGCACCTGGGCGACGAGCCGGACCGCTGGCCCAGCGCGCGCGGTTTCGATGAGATGTTCATCCACGGCGCGGGCGGCATCGGCCAGACCTATCCCGGCACCTGCGGGGATGCGCCCGGGAACAAGTACTTCGACCCCGCCATCCTGCACAACGGCACTTTTGAGAAAACCAAGGGCTACTGCACGGACGTGTTTTTCACGCAGGCCAAAAAATGGATCGAGAGCGTGAAGGGCAAACAGCCTTTCTACTGCCATATTGCCACGAATGCTCCGCATGGCCCGTACATCGCACGGCCGGAAGATATGGCCTTGTTCAAAGACAAGGTGCCGAACGCGGACGTGGCCAATTTCTTCGGCATGATCCACAACATCGACGAAAACCTTGGTGTCCTGCTCACGAAGCTGAAGGAGTGGGGCATCGAAAACGACACGCTGGTCATTTTCATGAATGACAATGGCGGCACCGCGGGCACCCAGGTGTTCAATGCCGGGCTGCGGGCGCAAAAAGGGACTCCCTGGATGGGCGGCATCAAGGCCAGCAGCCTCTGGCGCTGGCCGGGCACGCTGACCGCCGCGCCGGTGGACAAGCTCTGCGCCCACATCGATTTCCTGCCCACGCTGGCCGACCTCGCCGGGGCCAGGCTCACGGACGCTGTCAAAGCGCAGGTCGAAGGCCGCAGCCTTGTGCCGCTGCTCGAAAATCCGCAGGCCGAATGGGCGGACCGGCAGCTCTTCACGCATGTGGGCCGCTGGCCCAAGGACGCGCCCCCGGCCGACTACAAATTCACCAATTGCAGTGTGCGCACGACCCGCTGGCACCTCGTCAGCGCCCCAGCGGGTGGAAATGCGAAGGGCCGGGCCAACAAGCCAAAAAACGCCGTGGCCAAAGGCAAAGGCATCGTCGGTGCCGGGCCCGCGCCCATCAAAACACCCGACTGGCAGCTCTTTGACATGGCCACAGATCCGGGCGAGCAGACCAATGTGGCCGCCGCGAATCCAGAAGTGGTGAAGGTACTCACCGCCGCCTACGGCCAGTGGTGGGACAGTGTGCAGCCAATGCTCATCAATGAGGATGTCCCTCTGGCTGCCGAGAACCCCTTCAAGACCCTTTTTGAGAAGCAGTTTGGAAAGCCTTGATGGTGTGTTCGCAGGTCGGAGCAAGCGTCGGCGGCCGGCCGTGTCTTGACCCGGGGCGGCAGGGTGATGGCCGAAAGGTCACAAAACAAAAGCGCCGCTGTCACCAGCGGCGCTCACGTTTGCTCGAAAGCCAGCCAGGCTCACTTGTTCAGCACCAGCTTCAGGGTGCCATCACGCACTTCCAGCGACTGGATGCCGGCCAGGAATTTCTGCAGGCCGGGGTCGGTTTCCACATTTTCAGCCACAAGGTCCACGCCCTTGATGTCGCCGATCCAGCTATTTGGCAGCGAGATGCCGCCCAGGCTGAGATCATCCAGTTTCAGCGACAGCTTGTGCTCGGGTGTCAGGCTGGTGCCGAAGGTGAAGCGCAGGCGGATCTTTTGATTCGGGAACAGCGGGAAGTCCTCCGGCGCGGTCAGGATGATGGCGGCGGACACATTGCCGGTGCCAAATTTCACCTGCACCGTCTCGCCCAGCTGCTGCTGCGCCAGGTAGGCGTTCACCTCCCGCTCGTTGATGATGAGCGTGCGGTTGGCCTCGTCGGCCGGGATGCTGGACGGGTCATTGAGTGCCTGCAGCTTGTGGTCGAACTCAGCCTTCTCCGTCACCGTGAGGCTCACAGGCGTGATGGGGGAGGGGTAGAAGGTGTGCTTCACCCACAGCGCGCCGGTGGCGGCGGCGATGCCCGCGCAGCCGAGGACGACGCCGAGGGTGATGAGGATGATCTTCCTGGTGGAACGCCCACGTGGCACGGCGGGCGCGGACACTACGGATTCAGGTGAGGTATGCATGGCGGTGGCGGAGTTGGTCGGATTCGGCGGCATTGTATTCACTCCTGCCCACCTCCGCCATACATGTTCGTCGGCAGATTGTAAGCCATTGACTCGCGCGCGCCGTCTTGGGAACATGGGCATTAACCATGAAATTCATCCTCGCTCTCGACCAGGGGACCACCAGCTCCCGCGCCATTTTGTTCAACCACGACGGCGGCATCGTTGCCGTGGCGCAGAAGGAGTTTAAGCAGACATTCCCCAAGCCTGGCTGGGTGGAGCACGACGCGCAGGAGATCTGGGCCACCCAGGCCGGCGTGGCCACCGAGGTGCTGCAAAAGGCACGGGTCCATGCCGAGGACGTCGCCGCCATCGGCATCACCAACCAGCGGGAGACAGCCGTGGTCTGGGACCGCAAGACAGGCAAGCCCATCTGCAACGCCATCGTCTGGCAGGACCGCCGCACCGCACCCGCGTGCGACAAGCTGCGCGCCAAAAAGCTCGACAAGCTCATCCAGCGCAAGACCGGCCTCGTCATCGACGCCTACTTCTCTGCCACCAAGGTGCAGTGGATTCTCGAAAATGTGAAGGGCGCCAAGGCCCGCGCCGCCAAGGGGCAGCTCGCTTTTGGCACCATTGACTCCTGGCTCCTGTGGAACCTCACGGATGGCAAGGTCCATGCCACCGATGTCTCCAATGCCTCCCGCACCATGCTCTACGACATCCGCAAAGGGGACTGGGATGACGAGCTGCTGAAGCTCTTCGGCATTCCGCGCTCCATGCTTCCGGAGGTGAAAGACTCCAGCGGCATCTTTGGCGAGACCACCCTGCTGGGCGGCAGCATCCCTGTGGCAGGCATCGCCGGGGACCAGCAGGCCGCCCTGTTCGGCCAGGTCTGCACCCAGCCCGGCATGGTGAAGAACACCTATGGCACCGGCTGCTTCATGCTCATGAACACGGGCACCAAGCCCATCGCCTCCAAGAACAAGCTCCTCACCACCGTGGCTTGGCGCATCAATGGCAGGACTGAATATGCTTTGGAAGGCAGCGTTTTCATCGCCGGTGCCGCCATCCAGTGGCTGCGGGATGGCCTGGGCATCATCAAAAAATCGCCTGATGTCGAGGCGCTGGCGGCCAGCGTGCCAGACGCCGGCGGCGTCTATCTTGTGCCTGCCTTCGCCGGGCTCGGTGCTCCCCACTGGGATGCCTATGCCCGTGGCACCCTCGTTGGCATGACACGTGGCACCACTGCAGCCCACATCGCCCGCGCGGCCTTGGAGGGCATTGCCCTGCAGGTCATGGACATTTTGAAGGCCATGGAGGCTGACGCGGGCATCAAGCTCAAGGAGCTCCGCGTGGATGGCGGCGCCTCGGTGAACAACCTGCTCATGCAGATGCAGTGCGATCTCCTCGGCGTCCCGGTGGTGCGGCCAAAGATCAATGAGACCACAGCCCTCGGAGCGGCATTCCTCGCCGGTCTGGCCGTGCGTTTCTGGAACAATCAGGCGCAGATTGCCAAGCAGTGGCAGGTGGACAAAAAATTCAAGCCCGCCATGAAGGCGGCCGCCCGCACCAAGATCACTTCCGGCTGGAATCGTGCCCTGTCCCGTGCAAAGGCTTGGGAGGAAGGCTGAAAATGACGAATGACGGAATGACGAATGCCGAGTGGATCAATCCGGTGTGCCCGCACCTGCCGGAGATCGACCGTCGTTACGACCATCGTGACCTGGAGGCCCTGGGTGGCGAGCGCGGTCCCTTGTTTTACGAAACCGCGTTGAAGTATGCGCAGAGCAACTGGCGCACGGGTTTTCCGGCGAAGAGCATTTTGCTGGTCAACCGCTCTCTGGCGCTTCCCTTGAGGGGGGGCGAGCCCGTGCTCGCCCGGCTGCCGCTTTCGTATCAGGCGCTGGTCTGGATCATGCAAAACCGGGTGGCGGATCAGTTCATCGGCAACCCACGCCGCCACTGGCAGCACCTGGCCACACGCATGGTGGAGCCGAACAAAGAGCTGCGCACCTGGCGCGCCTGGGCGTGCTGGTATCTGGCCAAGACGATGCTGCCGGAAGCGGAGTTCCCTTCCGACCAGAAGCAGATTCGAGAGGAGGGCATTGTGGAGCCCACGCATGAGCAGATCACCGCAAATCTGCGGCGCCTGTCTCCTGCCAACGATGTGGAGATGTGGCAGCAGGCGCTGGACACCATCCATGCATCGCAACAGCCCTTTGCCGCCCGCATCCGCCGCATCAAGGCGGATGAACTGCCCGTGGTGCAAAAGCTCGCCCACGCCATCTGGTTTGCGTGCTACCCCGGCATCATCAGCGACGCGCAGATACGCTACATGCTCTCGGTCTGGTATCAGCCCAGCTCCATGGCGCATGAGATGCAGGCGCGGGATGTGTGGTATGCCCTGGTCGAGGCAGAGGGCAGGGGGGCTGTGGGCTACATCTCCTTTGAAAAGCTCTCAATGGAGCCCGTGCTTTTCATCAACAAGCTCTACATCCTGCCCGAGGTCCATGGCCACGGCCTTGGCGCGCTGACCCTCCGTTGGGCGGAGGAGCGTGCCCGCGACCTCCTCTGCCGCGCTGTCCGCCTCCGTGTGAACAAGCGCAACGCCCCGGCCATCCGCGCCTACCTCCGGGCCGGCTTCCACTTCACCGAGGATGTGTGCAGCGACATTGGCAGTGGTTTTGTCATGGATGACTATGTGATGGAAAAATCTGCGAGGTGAAAGGGCGTTTGTGACCCATGTCAGGAAGCTATCGGAGCTTTCAGTGGTCACGGCCCAATGGCGAGCCAGTTGAACGCAGCGGCGTAAACGCGGCTGCCGGCCCAGGTGGTGAGAACGGCCTGGAAGCCGAATTCGGTGATGCCTTCCACCCCCACGGTGAGGCGTGCGCTGTCCCGCTGGTCGATGTCGAAGCCGTTGAGTCCGACCTGGACCACGGGCACGGCGGAGAAGGGGGTGTCAAAAGTCACGCTGACACTGAACGTGCGGAGGGCCTCCTCCGCGCCGGGTTCAGGGTCGGCGAGATTCCAGCCCTCGGTGCGGGTGCTCACGGAGACATTGGACGACAAGACTTGCCAGGGAACAGAGGATGAGAACATGGGGGTGATGATGTGAGAATAGAGCAGCATTTGGGCCGATCACCTGGTTCGCTGTTGCGAAAATGTGATCATTTGCCGGAGGAAAACTTTTCTCAGTCCGGGGGCGGGATGATGCGGGCCAGGGGGTGAGTTGGGTTTGACAGGGAGGAGCGGGCATTGGATGTCAGAGGGGTGATCCCCACCACACTCGCCCTCACCGACGTCCCCGGCCTTCCTGTGAAGACCGCCCGGACCCTGGCCAAGGAGGGGGTCAACACCGTGGCGGATGTCGTCTGGCATCTCCCGTTTCGGCATGAGGACCGCCGTCACATGGAGGCGCTGGCGTTTCAGGCGGGGCCGCTGCCTTCCTGCCATCACGTGCTGGTCACCAAGGCTGCCAACAAATTCTTCGGCCGCCGCTCGGGGATGTTTGAGGCCACCGTGCAGCATGCGGGTGCCATGCTCGGCCAGCAGCTCACCCTCAAGTGGTGGAACATGCCCTTCATGAGCCGCGTCATAGCGGAAGGGCAGGAACTCATCGTTTACGGCGTCATCAAGGACACCAAGGGCCGCCTCAGCATGGCCCATCCAGAGTACGAGATCGTGAAGGGCGGGGGGGACGATGACATGGAGCAGATCCACACCGGCCGCATCACGCCTGTGTATCGTTTGCGCGGGTCCATGACGCAGAAGGCGCTACGAGTGGCCGCATGGCACGCCTTTCAGGCGCTGCCGCCATCCTTCAGCGAGGACCTCCTGCCCACCCCCAGCGCTGAAGGCGAGTTCGCAGGCATGACGCGTTCCCTTGCCCTGCGGGAGGCGCATTTTCCCTCCGGCATGGAGAAGCTGGCGCAGGCGCGGCGTTATCTGGCGCTGGAGGAGTTCTACGGCTATCAGCTCCGTGTGGCGCGGCGGAAACGGCGGGCGGTGGAGGCTGGCGGCCGTGCGCAGAAGGGGACGGGCGAGCTGCTGCGGGACTTTTTCAAGGAACTGCCCTTTCAGCTTACGACCGCCCAGCAGCGGTGTCTGGAGGAGATCCACCGCGACATGGCCTCCGCCGCGCCGATGAACCGCCTCCTGCACGGGGATGTGGGCAGCGGCAAGACGGTGGTGGCTTTTGCGGCGATGCTGCGCGCGGTGGAGTCAGGGCGGCAGGCGGTGCTGATGGCGCCCACGCAGATTCTTGCCGAGCAGCACGCGCGCAACGCCCGCAAGTGGCTGGAACCCCTGGGGCTGCGCGTGGCGCTGCGCACGGGGAGCAAGCGTGAAGACGGCGATGATCTGGAACTGATGCGGGGGAAACCCAATGTGGGGAAGTCGGAGGTCGTCATTGGCACCCATGCGCTGCTGCATGACACCGAGCTGATGCACAACACAGGCATCGTGGTCATCGATGAGCAGCACAAGTTTGGCGTGGCCCAGCGCGCCAAGCTTATCCACCGTGGAGACACCCCAGATGTCCTGGTCATGACGGCCACCCCTATTCCGCGCACGCTCACCCTGACAGTTTATGGTGATCTGGAGGTGTCCACCATTGACCAGCGCCCACGTGATGGCGTGAAGATCATCACCAAGGTGCGGCCGAAGACGAAGCTGAAGGAGGCTGCGAAATTTCTGCGCGAGCAGATCGAGGAGGGGCGTCAGGGCTACGTTGTGTACCCCTTGATCGATGAGTCGGAAAAACTGGATGCCGGCGCGGCCACGAAGGGGCATGAGGAATGGTCCAAGCTTCTGGCCCCCTGCGAGGTGGGCCTGCTGCACGGCCGCCTGAGCGCGGAGGAGAAGGAAGAGGTGATGAAGCATTTCCGTGCTGGAAAGCTGGACGCGCTGGTTTCCACCACTGTGATCGAGGTGGGCATCGACGTGCCAAACGCCACCGTCATGTTCATCCACGACGCAGGCCGCTTTGGACTGGCACAGCTCCATCAGCTGCGCGGCCGGATCGGGCGGGGGGCGCACACCAGCTATTGTGTGCTGTTTGTGGAGGACAAGGACGAGGAAAACCGGCAGCGGCTGGCCATCATGGAGGAGACTGGCGACGGGTTCCAGATCGCCGAGGAGGATCTGCGGCGGCGCGGGCCGGGGGATGTGCTGGGCCACGCGCAGAGCGGACAGGCCCCGCTGCGTTTTGGCGAGCTGTTGGCGGACACCCGGCTGGTCCGGCTGGCCCGCCAGCTTGCCGAGCGGACCCTGGATGAAGATCCGCAACTACAGCGCCCAGTCCTGGCCGCCTTCCGGGACGGACCCGTGGTGGAGGAGAAAGCCCAGGCCATGATGCAATAGGGAGCCTGTCCGGCCTAAATATTTGCGCATAGATGACTTTCAAGGCGCGTGTCACTTGACGGCAGGGAGGTTTGACCGGTCAGTACCTTTGTCATGCATCCTCATGCCCCCACGGTCACGCACAGTGCGTATGTGGACTCTGCCAGGCCTGCCCGAAAACGGCGGCGGCAGGGCTGGGGCCGTGTTGTCCCGATGACGCGGAGCCTCATCCTGCTGATGGCGACATCGGCATCACTCGCGGGGGTGCTGTGGATGACGAAAGAGACGCCCAACCCGGCGGGAGCCGTGGCCACCCGGGAGGGACCGCTGGTGGAGGCGAGGAGCCTGGAGCCTCTGCTGGAGACGGTGAACGCGGCCAAGCTGGCGCCGTATGCCGCAAAAATGCCGTCGGGGCGGTCGCCAGCCGGAGAGTCCCCGAAACCGGAGGGGGGCGTGTCCCAGGCTTTGACGGAATGGCCGCGTGAAGTGGTGCTGCGCGGAACACCGCAGGTGAAGTCAGTGTCGCAGGACGCCAGATCCGGACAGTACGTGTATCAAACTGACCACTTCGAGTTTGTGTGCGACACCGCGCTGGGAGTGGATGTGGTGCGACATTTTGCGCGTGTCTTTGAGGCCACCCATCTGCTGAACTGCCAGCTCCCGCTGGATCTGCGGCCAGTCCCGGAGTCCCTGCGGAAGCTTTACCGCACCCGCATCTTTAGCAAAGACGCTGACTACACAGCCATGCGGAAGGCGCCTGGAGGCGGGGGTTTTTACAGCGCGCATGACAAAAGCATGTATGTGCCGTTTTCAAGCCTGGGTGTGAAAATGGAGGGTGGACGCGTGGTCTTGGACCAGTCCATCGAAAGCAACAGCATGCTGGTCCATGAGATCACGCATCAGATGATGAACCGCTGGGTGTCCCTGCTGCCCCTGTGGCTGCTGGAGGGCTCAGCGGAGTACGTGGCCTCCGCTGACTTTGCGCAGGGACGCTTTTCCCTGGGCCGGATGGAGGAGCGGCTGAAGCAGCGCCTGCGGGACCTGGGGGGGCAGCGCAAGGGCGCGGCTGTGCGCTGCAACATGCTGAATGTGGCCGAGCTGCTGATGCTGAACCATAAAAGCTGGGCCGCCGGCATGCCCACGCCCGCCGGACATGAAAACTATGCCTCGGCACTGCTGCTGACGTATTACCTTTACCACCTGGATCGTGGCGGGGAGGGGGCGGGCATCATCGCCATGCTGCGGGCCATTGAAAACGGGATGCCGCATGAGGAGGCGTTGCGGCACTGCATTATGGCAGGCCGCCAGCCGTCCCAACTGGAGCAGGAGATCAGTGCCGCATTCGCCCAGGTGGGTGTGGAGCTGAAGTTCACCCGGCGCGGCGGGGCGGCGTTTCAGCCGTGATGAATGAAATCGAGGGAGATTCCTTGCCGGAGTCCTGTTTTGATTTTATTCCCTTCATCACTGAATGAAAACCTCCTGGTCCATCCGGCTCGTGCGCGCGCTGTTCTTCGCGTTCTCGGTGTTCATTGGCATGGCGATCGCCGTCGGGCTGGAGCAGGAGGCATGGGTTGGCGGCGTCAGCGGCGCGGTGTTCATGGGCATGTTGATGGTGCTGGACGCCATCCTTGCGCATTTCACCCTGCGGGACTTTTCCCACGCGACATTGGGACTGGCGGTGGGGATGTTCTGCGCCTGGCTGATCACCCGCATCGGCGTGTTTCAACTGGCCTACTTTCAAAATCACTCGGATGGGGCCGCGCTGCAAAACATCGTGGAGATCTGCATCTACGGCACGCTGGCTTTTTTCGGTGTCACCTTCGCCCTGCGTAGTGACCGCGACCAGTTTGCCTTTCTCATTCCTTATGTGCGCTTCCGTCGTGATGGCTCGGAGGGGGAGCCGATCCTGCTGGACACGAATGTGATCATTGATGGCCGCCTGCCAGATGTGTTTGGCACGGGCTTCCTCAGCGGGGCGGTGGTGGTCCCGCGTTTTGTGCTGGATGAGCTGCAGCGCCTGTCTGACTCCGCCGAGCCAGCCAAGGCTACGCGGGGCAGGCGCGGGCTGGAGATGATGGAAAAGCTGCGTGCCCATGCCGAGATGAATGTCTCCATCCATGAGGCCGCAGCCGCTCCGACAGATGCCCCGGTGGACACGCTGCTGGTGAACTTGGCGCGGGAGTTGAACGCCCGCCTGCTGACCAACGACGAAAACCTGGCCAAGGTGGCGCGCCTGCGCGGCATCAAGGTTCTGAGCTTCAATGAGCTCGCCGGAGCGTTGCATCCCGAGCTGAGTGTGGGGGATGAGCTACGCCTGCCGCTGACGAAACCCGGCAAGGACAAGAACCAAGCCGTCGGTTATCTGCCGGACGGCACGATGATTGTCGTGAACAATGCAGCTTCTCGCATCGGCCAGACAGTGGAGGTGGTTGTTTCCGGCACTCTGCCCACCACGGCTGGCCGGCTGATCTTTGCCGAAATCAAGCAAGCCGGATGACCGCCCTGCGGCGCCGTAGGGCGAACGCCCCCGCCAGCATCACCAGCAGGGCTGAGCGGGGTTCTGGAACCGCCACGATGGTCATGATGGCGGCCGCATTGCTGGAAATGCGGGAGGCGTAGAGGCTCGAAGGATCATCCAGCACAAGATTGGGGACAAGTGTCCAGCCAAAGGCGTCCGAGCCTTGGTAGAGTCCGCCGCGGTCAAACAGCCCCGCGTCGAACTCGGAGCCGTCTCCCGTGCTGTCGTTCGTGTCAAAGTGACCGTCCACACTGTAGTTCACACCTGCAAGTTTCCAGATGCCACCATCATTCACAAACAGCCCGCCGCCGGAGTCGCCGCTGGAAAGGGTGGCCTCATGACTGGTGCCGGAGGAGCTGAAGGTGGCGGTGACCAGATCCCCAAGAGCGCTGTCATAGATGCTGTGGACTGTGTTGCTGCCCCAGCGCGGCGTGCCATCCGGCGCTCCATGTTCCCAGCCATGCAGCACGCCGCTGACGAGGACGGGATCCCCGCGCGGTCCGCCCATGCCGTGGGTGACCATCGTCAGGCCGACTTCCGACCCGCCGGTGTAAAGCGGGGCGTGGTAGGGGAAAATTTCCTGAACCTTTAAGATGCGCAGGTCTGTGCCGGCGATGTCCCAGTAGCCAAGACCACTGTTGGCGGTGGTGTCGATGTTATAGATGACATCCAGCCCTCCATTAAAAACATCGTTGTGCACAAAAGTGCTCCCCTGCAGCCCCATATGCTGCGCGGTGATGAAATACTGCGGGGCGATGATGGTGCCAAGAAACGAGCCATAGGTGCCCTGATACTGCCACCCAGAGTTTTCGAAGGTGCCGGTGGGCGCTGTCGTGTTGTGGTCGGCATCACCTGTGCTGTAAAACAACACCGCGCCGCATGGAGTCGCGCAGGCCCAGAGCAGCGTCACCGCCATGGCCCAAAGGGCAGCGGGAGGTGAACGTAACATGTGGGCAGGTGCAGGCATCGAGGTACGCTCTCATGATTTATTAGAATTTCTATAATGTATTTTTCGACTGAATGAAAATTTTGGCGTTTACGCAGTCCTTTGGGTGCGGTTGAGCATGGGATTATCGTAGGTGGCAGAAATCGATGCTCGACACCATCCTCATTTTTGTTATGGGTGGCTGGATTGTGACTCAAAAATGAAAGGCAGATGGTTCAGCATGCTCGGCGCCTGTGTGATTCCCCCCTTGGTGGGTGTGGGAGTCTGTGGAGGCATGATTCATTTTTTAAAGGACCGTGAGATCTTCCGGGTTTCTCCGCTGGAAAAGCTGGCGGTGGGAAACAAGGGGCCGGGCAAGGCTGGTCAGAAGTCCGCTGAAATTCGGGCCGCGCTTCCCCAGGATGTCACATTTGATCCCGACAGGCCAGTGCGCATGCCCAGCCATGCTGACCGCGAGGCTGTCCGCCGTGCCGCCGAGGCGGCGCAACGCCGCGCCGTGCCGTCACCTGAGCCTGTGGCCGCCCCTGGCGAGCCGGTCATGGTGAAGGCTGGGCCGGAACCGGTGCCGCAGGAAGAGGAAAAAATGCTGGTGTCGTTCAAGCCCCAAGCTTGGCGCCCGGTGCTTGACCCCATCGCGGAACATTGGACGCGGCTGATGCCACGGACCGAGGCATTTCCGCCGGCCTATCAGGCGGTGCTGAATGACGACCCGGCCCAACTGACCCGGCTTATCGCGCAGGGAATCTCGGCCGAGGAACCGACCCTTGGGGGTGACACGCCCCTGTGTGCTGCTGTGCGCATGGGGCGTGCCGAATGTGTGCGGGTGCTGGCGCTGGCAGGGGTGGACATGAACGAGCCGGGGCATGAAAAGCAGCCGCCCATCGCGCTGGCCTCCCTCCGCCGTAACAAGGAGGTTCTGCAGGCCCTGCTGGATGCGGGGGTGGATCCCAACACGCGTTTCAAGACGCCGGTGCTTAAAGAGGTGATCGACCGCTGCACCATCAAGGACCTGCGCAATGCGCTGGAAAGCGACCGGGGCATCACGCCGCTCATGTGCTGTGCCGCGCGGGGTGATGTGGAGGGGGCTGTCGTCCTGCTGCGTGGCGGGGCCAAAGCGGGCCTGTGCACCACCCGCTACAAGCGTTACCCGATCAATTTCGCCGCCACCCAGGGTTATCTTTTCCTCATGCGTGTGCTGCTGGGGCGGGATCCGGACGCCGAGCCGAACCTGCTCGTCACCGTCAATCTGACCAATCAGCGCGCCTGGGTGACCCATGCGGGCAGGGTTGTCAACAGCACCGCTGTCTCCACAGGGCGTGAAGGCTACAGGACTCCTGCGGGCAGGTATGTCATCACCGACAAGCACAAGAGCCATACTTCAACTCTCTACCATGTGGCCATGCCTTGGTTCATGCGCTTGAACTGCAGCGCCATCGGCCTGCACAGCGGCCATGTGACCGGCCGTCCTGCCTCCCACGGCTGCATCCGCCTGCCGTATGAGAAGGCCAAGGAGTTCTTCCAGCAGGTCGCCGTCGGTGACGAGGTGGAAATCGTCTATTGAGTTTGCGGTTGCTGGCAACGGTTTGCCATTGTTTGAGGTAGTTGCGTGAACGTGGCGCAAGGCTGAATCAGCTGTTTGGAAACAACTGCAAACAATCGCCAGCCAGCGCAGACTTTTGCTGCTACAGCGTCTTCAGCAGCTTGTCGTGAATCCCGTCAAAGCCGCCATTGCTGAAGACGACGATGACATCGCCGGTGCGGCTTTCGGTCTTGAGGCGGGTGACGATGGCGTCGGTGTTCTGCTCGAACCAGCAGGGGCGGCCGCGGGCGGTGACTGAGGCTGCCACCTTGGCGGTGTCCAGGCGCTGGTCGGCGGCGACTTTTTCAGGATTGGCCACGGCGGCGATGACGGAGGCGTCGGCCTCGGCCAAGGCGTCGATGAGCTCGTTCTGGAGCACATTGCGGCGGCTGGTGTTGGAGCGTGGCTCGAACAGGGCCCAGAGGCGGCGGCCGCTGTAGCGCTGGCGCAGCCCGCGCAGAGTTTCGCGAATGGCGGTGGGATGGTGGCCAAAATCGTCGATCACGGTGATGCCGTGGGCGGTGCCGCGCTCCTGCTGGCGGCGGCGGATGCCGCGGAAAGTCGTCAGACCGGCGCGGATTTCGTCATCACTCAGTCCGGCAAAGCGGGCGGCACACACGCACATGGCGGCGTTGCGGGCGTTGAACTCGCCCACCATGGGCACCTCGAAGGCGTCTCCATTGATTTCAAACTGCGTGCTCTCCGGCGTGGCTGCGGTGATCTGGATGCGGTAGTCGCAGGCCCCGCCCAGGCCGACGGTCTTGAACGGCGCAGGGCACTTGGCACGCAGGGTCAGGCAGTTGGCATCATCGCCATTGACCAGCACGAGGCCGTTGCGCGGCACGGTGTTGAGGAAACGCTGGAAGCTCAGCAGGATGTCATCGAGGTCGCGGAAGATGTCCGCGTGGTCGAACTCGATGTTGTTCACGATGGCGCATTCTGGCAGGTAGTGCAGGAACTTGGAGCGCTTGTCGAAGTAGGCGGTGTCGTATTCATCCCCCTCGATGACGAAGAGGTCGGAATGGGTGAAACGCGCGCCCGACTCAAAGTTCTCCGGGACGCCGCCAATCATGAAGCCGGGGTTCTTGCCCGCATGCTCATAGATCCACGCCAGCATGGTGGTCGTGGTGGTCTTGCCGTGGGTGCCGCTGACCACAAAGCTGCGCTTGCCCTGGATGACCTCGCGCTTGAGCATTTCGGCCATGGAGACGTAGGGGAGTTTTTTCTCCAGCAGGGCCTCCAGCTCGGCATTGCCGCGGGAGATGGCGTTGCCCACGACATAGACATCGGCCGTCAGCGGCAGGTTGTCTGGCTTGTAGCCCTCCGTCACGGTGATGCCAGCGTCACACAGCACATCACTCATCGGGGGGTACACCTTCTCGTCGGAGCCGCTGATCTGGTGGCCGAGGGCGCGCAGTGCCACCGCCGTGGAGCCCATCGCGGTGCCACAGATGCCGATGAAGTGAATGTGTTTGGTGCTGGATGCCATGAATCGAGACAAAAAACGGAATGGAGAGGGGCGGGAATTAAGCCCGCCTTTAGGTCTGTGCCCGGAAAAAGTGAGGGATTTGGGAATAATCGCCCTGACAGGCCCTCTAACGTGCAAATGGCCCGAATGCCCGCATGGAACTCACCCTCGATTTTGGCATTGATCTGCCCCAGGACCGCTCGTTAGCTCGCCGTGTGACCGACTCCCTGCCCAGCTTCGAGCAGATTGTGGACGCCCACTACCAGGGCCTCCACCGTTTCGCTTTGAGCATGTGCCGACGTGAGTCCACTGCGCAGGACTTGGTGCAGCAGACATTTCTCCAGTGGGCCAGGAAAGGCCACACGCTGCGGGATGGGTCGAAGGTGAAGACCTGGCTTTTCACCACGATCTACCGTGAGTGGCTGAGCGTGGCACGGCGGGAGCAGAAGCACGAGGAGGTGGAGTTCGAGCCGGACCTGCATGGCAGCGTCCAGAGCGATGATAACGGCGAAAACCCGCGTGTGGACAGCGCCACGCTGCAGGTGGCGCTGCAGCAGTTGGAGCCCAACTACCGGGCACCGCTGGTGCTTTTCTACCTGAAAGAACTGTCGTATCGTGAGATCGCCGAGGCTCTGGGCATCCCCATTGGCACGGTGATGTCCCGCCTGTCCCGTGCCAAGGACAACCTGCGTGCCATTCTGCTGCGCCTGGAAGAATCCGCCGCCAGCCACATCATCCCCGCCCAATTCAGCCCCACATCCTTTTCGTGAACCACGAAGAAGCCAGACTCGAACTCGATGCCACGACGCTCCGTCCGCAGGACGCGTCGCCGGAGGCGCGTGAGATGGCACGCACTGATCCAGCGCTGGGCGCGTGGCTGGAGAAACGCACCGCCTTTGACGAGGCCGTGGCCGAGGCGTTCCAAGGCATGACGGTGCCGCCGGAACTGCGGGAAGGCATTCTGCGGGCTGCCCGTGCGCCCGTGCATTCGCCGATGCGCCGCCGCGTGGCCTGGGTGACGTCCACCCTGGCGGCAGCGGCGGCCTGCGTGGCCTTTGGCTGGGTGCTGCTTTCGCCAGGGAACTCAGCCATGGCCGCCTGGGAGTCAGACTCGCTGGCCGCCGTGGCAAAGGTGGAATACGGCGTGGCCCGGCTGGATGAGAAGGCGGCCAATTTTGAGGCGGTGCGCCAGTTGCTGAACGCGCGTGACTGCCCCTGTCCGAACGCGGTGCCCAAGGCGCTGGCAAAGCTGCGCACCCATGGCTGCAAGCAGATCCAGGTGGATGGCCGGCCGGCGAGCCTCATCTGCTTTGAGCTGGAGCCGGGCAAGGAGGCGCATCTGGTGGTGTTCAACAACGCGGACCTGTGCGACTGCCCGGGACAGAACCAGCCCTGTTTCAAGGCTTCCAAAAACTGGCGCTATGCCTCATGGAGCCACGGGGAGCAGACGTTTGTGCTGGCGACGCGGGCGAATGAAGAGGCGCTGAAGACACTGTTTGCGGCGCGTTAGCGTCGGGCTGCCGCTGCGGTGCCCTCCCGCTGTTGAAGGCCCCAGGCGCCGCGCCGGGTTTTTCTGGCCTCATCCTCCATGGCGCGCAGGTGGTTTTCGAACTCGTATTCGCTCCGGCCGTCCGGCATCAGGGTGCCTTTGGTGTGGATGCGGCACAGGCCGCTGCGGACGAGCTTTTCGGAAAGCTCCTCGCCATCCTCAAAGAAGACCAGGGCATAGACGCGCTCGCTGTTATATACGCGCTCCCAGCGGGTGTGGACGGTGAAGCGCCGCTCACGCAGAAGCCGGCCGGTGTAGGTCCTGGCCTCGGTGCCAGTCTGGATGGCCTGCGGGATGGAGAGGCCGCCGAAATAACCGGCCTGATCCTTGAGGCGGCCGTGCACCAGCGGGTAGTCACGTGTCTCCGGGCAGTCCACAAAATACAGGCGCAGCACCTGCTCGCCCTCGCTGTGCGCCACCTTGAAACTGTCGCCGTCGTTGCCGCCATTCTCCAGCAGGCGCACATCCCGCAGCGTCACGAACCAGGGGCCGGACTCCGGGGTTGGCGCGGGCGGCTTGGTGCGGTTGAAGTCCCAGAGCTGGATGAGCCCCACCACCGCCGCGACCAGCGCCCAAAGGAACCTCCGCGTTGATGACCTGGAACGGCGCCTCCTCATGTGCCGCGCTTGTTGCCGAAGAGGTCAATATGCAGGCGCGGGGAGTAACGCCAGCCGGTGGCCTTGCACAGCTCCACCAGCCACATCTGCCGCGCCTTCAGCGCCTCCTGGGTGATGCCTTCGGGCATGAGGAGAACCTTCTCGGGCGGAACCGGAACGCCGATGGAGGCGATGACCGCGCGTGCTTCTGCGGAGTCGGCCTCGCTGGCCAGGACAAACTTGAGCTGATAGTCATAGGCGGAGCACCACGCCTGCAGGACTTCGGGCTGCTGGCGCAGGCGCTCATGCTTCTCCGTCCAGGCCTTGCCTCCCTTTTCCTCCGATGGCGTGGAATGCGCCAGCTTTGGGCTGATGGAGGCGAGATCGCACGGCACCCCGTTTGGAGCCACCGTGCCTGCCGTCTCGATCGTGATGTGTTTCCCCTGCTCGCGAAAAGCCGCCAGCAGGCGTGGCATTTCCTTGGCGATCATCGGCTCCCCGCCCGTCACCACGACGAAGCGTGTGGGATGCTCATTCACGGCAGCCAGGATTTCCTCCACCGACATCTCCGTGCCTTCCGGCTTCCATGAGGCGTACGGCGTGTCGCACCAGGTGCAGCGGAGGTTGCAGCCGGAAGTCCGCACAAACACCGACGGGACGCCCACAAGCGAGCCTTCGCCCTGCACGGAGTAAAAGATCTCGGAGATCAGCATGGGGGCTTCCACTCCGCCGCGTGGCGGGCAAAGGCCCTGGCGGCGCGTTGCAGGGCCTCGTCGATGTCGGCCTCCGTGTGGGCGAGGCTGATGAACCAGAGGCCGCGCTCGATGGCGCGCACGCCTTCCTCCAGCAGGCAGCGGCGCAGGTGCGCCCAGCGCGGGGCGTCGTGGCGCTGCGCGTAGTCGCGGTAGTCGAGGATGGGGCCTTCCTCGACGCCGGGCTTCAGCATGGCGCAGTGGAAGACGAGTCCGAAACCCTGCGGAATCAGGGGCACGTCGTGCTCCTCGGCCAGCAGGGTGAGGCCGGACATGAGCTTTTCACCCAGCTCGATCATGCCAAAAGGATGGCTGTCACCCAGGGCGATGACCTCGTCCAGGCACCACTTGGCGGCGGCAAGGCAGAGCGGGTTGGCATTCAGGGTGCCGGCGTGTACCACCTGGCCGCTGATGATCTTTTCAAACATGGCCTCCTTGCCGGCCAGCGCGGCGAAGGGGACGCCGCCGCCGACGGCCTTGCCCAGAATGGTGAGGTCCGGGGTGAAGCGCAGGAAGCCCTGCGCGCAGCCCGCGCCAAAGCGGAAGCCGGTGATGGTTTCGTCGGCGATCATCACGATGCCTTCGGCGTCGCACAACTCGCGGATGGTGTCGATCATGCCGGGGACGGGCGGCATGCAGCCGGTGTTGCACAGCACCGGCTCAAAGATGATGGCGGCGATCTGGCCGTGGTGCTCTTTCACCCGCTGGCGGAGGTGGTCGGGATCGTTCCAGCGGGCCACAACGAAGGTGCCAGGCACCTCGGGGATCACGCCCTGGCTGGGATGGATGTGGGTGGGGTTGTTTTCATCCCCCCACTTGTCGGGTGGCGGGGCGTAGCCCACAAGGCCCTCGTCTGTCCAGCCGTGGTAATGGCCCTCAAACTTCAAAATCAGCGGCCGGCCGGTGTGCGCGCGGGCCAGCCGCAGCGCGGAGAGCACCACCTCGGTGGCGGAGTTGTTGAAGCGCACGCGCTCGGCGCCGGGGATCATCTTTTGCAGCCGCTCGGCCACCTCGATCTCCAGCTCGCTCTGGGCGGCCCAGTGGGTGCCTTTGCGTGCCTGGGCGGCGATGGCGTCCGCCATGCCTGCCGGGGCGTGGCCGTAGAGCAGGGCGCCCTGGCCGGTCTGGAAGTCGATGTACTCGTTGCCATCCACATCGAACAGGCGGCTGCCATTGCCATGGTCGAAGTAGAGGGGCACGGGGGCCTCCATTTTACGGATGCCGCTGTTAACGCCGCCTGCAATGCTGCGCTGGGCCCGGGCGAAGAGCTCGGCCGACTTCGAAAAGGTATGGGACATGAGAGGTGAGGGGGGAATATCAGTGCAGCGGCGACGTGTCATACACAATGACGCGGTCGAAGAACGGCTTGCACGTGTCCACAAAGCGTTTGTGCTTGGGGCAGTCTTTCTGGTAAAACTCATGGTCGGCCATGCTCTTGAAGTGCAGGAGCAGGGAGTAGTTGAACGAATGGTCGGTGACGGGGCGCTCCTCGGTCTTCGCTGGTTTGCCGGCAAAGCCGTGCTCCAGATAGTCGATTTCGAGCAGGTGCATCAGCTCCGTCTCAAAGGTGGAGATCTGCTCGGGGGAAAGGTCGGGCTTAAGCCAGAAGTAAACGTTGTGGATCATGGTGGGAAACTGGTAGGCGGGGGCGCTGGCAGTGCCAAGATGAAACTTTGGCGGCGCGTGGGGGGCGCTGTCCCGGATTTTGGGGTGTCGGCAGGAGGTAAAATTGAACACTCTGGGTGGGGGTGTCTCAAACACAGCGCCTTCCGGCTGCCCCTGAGAAATCGGCTAAAGAATGCGCTGCAAGAGACGTATTGAAGAGTGGAGGCATGTGTGGTATCATTCCACGCGGGCTTCCACCCCTGCTCAACGGACGATGGCCCCACTGGGAACGACTGAAAGTCCGCGTTGCACGCCAACCCCAACAATGCAAACCTAGTACCATCATCATGAACATCCCCCACACACTGGCCATAGGCCCTCTCGGAACGACCGAGATGATTGTTATCGCCATCCTCATTCTTGTGCTTTTCGGCGCGAAGAAACTGCCCACCTTTGCCCGCAGCCTGGGCAAGAGCATGGGCGAGTTCAAAAGAGCCCGCGAAGACTTCGAGCGTGAGCTCCATCAGGCCCAGGACGAGGCTGAGCGCCCGCAGGCCCAGATCCAGCCGCCCCAGGAAAAGCGGCAGCCTGTGGCCAGCGTTCAGGACTCCTGATCTCACCTCCTCTGAGCATGGCTTTCATGCGTCACTTCACGCGGCGGGCTTTCATGCCCGCCGTTTTTTTTGCCACTGTGGCTGGCCTGCTGGCTGCGGCGGAGGCAAAACCCAGGCGAGGCTCCAAGGCGGGGGCGGAGCCTGCCCGGCTGACCTTTTGCTTCCACAATCTGCGAAACTGGGTGACGACGGATCTGCTGGAGCAGCAGGTGTCGGGCACACAGCCCGCCAGACCAAAGTCCGACGCTGAAAAAGAGCGTGTGGTCAAAGCCCTCGCCGCCATCAAACCGGACATCCTCGGCGTTTGTGAAATCGGGGACTCGGATGATCTGGCCGACCTGCAGGATCGCCTGAAAGCGGCCGGTGTTGACCTGCCCCACACGGAGATGGCGCACGGGGGGGATGTGACACGGCGGCTGGCGCTGCTTTCGCGCCTGCCGATCAAGGCGCGGAATTCACAATTCAATCTGAAGTATCAGATCGGTGACCAGACGTTCCCTCATCAGCGTGGCATTCTGGATGTGACGATCGCGATCACCCCCACTTTGGACATCCATTTTCTGGGCCTGCATCTGAAGTCCAAGCGGGAGGTCCCGGAGGCGAGCCAGGCGGAGATGCGCCGTAATGAGGCGCGGCTGCTCCGGCTGCACATGGACGCCCTTTTTGCCAGGGAGCCTGACGCCGCAATCCTGGCCTATGGTGACTTTAACGAGCACCGCCATGAGCCTGCGATCGCCGACATCATCGGCAGTCCGCGCACGGGGGAGACTGCCATGGCAGACGTTTTGTTACGCGATGAAAACGGCGAGGTCTGGACGCATTTTTGGGACGAGGCTGACATCTACTCGCGCCTGGATTATTGCTTCACCAGCCGCCTGCTGCGCCCGCATGTCGATCAGCGGGCCTCTTTTATCTATGCCGCCCCAGATTTCGCCAAGGCCAGCGACCACCGGCCGCTGGTGCTGAAGATCAGCCCGGAGCCGGTTCTGAAAAGGTAGGCCGGGGCGTCACATCACAGGACATTGACCGCAGCGCCGCCATCAACGACGATCGCCTCGCCTGTGATGTAGCTGCCCGCGTCACTGGCCAGCAGCAGGGCCGGACCGGCGAGCTCGCGCGGTGCCGCCCAACGCTTCAGCGCGGTTCGGTCGGAGAAGTGTTTCTTCTCCTCGTCATTGAGCAGCTTGCCCGGCATGTCGGTCAGGAAGGGGCCGGGGCAGAGGCAGTTCACGGTGATGCCATAGGGGCCCAGGTCCAGGGCGCTGGCCCGGGCCAGGCCGATGAGGGCGGCCTTGCAGGCGCAATAGACATTGCGCTTCAGGCGGCCACCAACGCCGAGCACGCTGGAAATGTGGATCACGCGGCCCCACTTGCGCGCTTTCATGCCGGGGACAAGGGCGCGGGTCAAGGCCATCACGGAGGTGAGGTCCACCTCCACGTTTTTGTCCCAGACGTCGTCCGTGATCTCATCAATGGCCTGGGGATTGTTGATGCCGGCGTTGTTGACGAGGATGTCCACCTTGCCCAGGCGCTTTTCGGCCTCCGTAGCCAGGGCTTTGACCTGGGTGCGGTCGGCCATGTCGGCCACCATCCACTCCACACGGACGCTGAGGCCTTCGCCGATTTCCTTGGCGGCGGCCTGCAACTCCTCCGCGCTGCGGGCGGAGATAAAGACATCCGCGCCGGCCTCGGCGAAGCCGCGCGCCATCGCCTTGCCAAGACCTTTGCTGCCGCCGGTGACGAGGGCGGATTTACCGGAGAGATTGAAGAGAGGGGAGGACATGGGGGAAGTAGAAGAAGGGATGGTCAAGAGGTCAAGGCTGCGCCTGTCAAGGGGTGGTCAAGTGTCGAGCTGTCAGGCGAGTACATTGATCCCTCTTCAGCAGCGCCGCGCTCAAGCGTCGCCCCGCACGACTCTTGACTCCTTGACGGGCGCAGCCTTGACAATGCTTCTTCATCACTTTCCCGCCTGTTTGCACGCCTTGATGGTGTTTGCCATCAGCATGGCGATGGTCATGGGGCCGACGCCGCCAGGGACGGGGGTGATGGCCTTGCATTTGGGTGCGACTTCGTCAAAGGCAACGTCACCTACGAGTTTGTAGCCTTTCTCGCTGCCGGGGTCTTCCACGCGGTTGATGCCCACGTCGATGACGACGGCCCCCTCCTTCACGTGTTCCGCCTTGATGAAGTGCGGGCGGCCGATGGCGGCGATGATGATGTCGGCGGTTTTGGTGATGGCGGCCAGATCCTTGGTGCGGGAATGGGTCACGGTCACGGTGGCATCGCCACCCTCGCCCTTGGCCATGAGCAGCAGGGCCATGGGTTTGCCGACGATCATGCTGCGACCGACGACGACGGCATGCGCGCCCTTGGTTTCAATCCCGGCGTCGATCAGCAGGCGCTGGCAGCCCAGGGGCGTGCAGGGGACAAAGCCGGTGGGGTCTTCCAGCGCCAGCTTGGCCACGTTCACCGGGTGGAAGCCGTCCACATCCTTGGCCGGATCGATCGCGCGCACGATGGCCGCCTCATCGATGTGCCTCGGCGGCGGGCTTTGCACCAGGATGCCGTGGATCGCGGGGTCTTGATTGAGCTTTTCCACCGCAGCCAGCAGCTCCTCCTGGGTGGTGGTGGCGGGCAGCTCCAGCTTGACGGAATGCAGCCCCAGGTCACGGCACTTCTTGTCCTTGGAGCGCACATAGGCGCGGGAGGCGGGATCATCGCCCACAAGAACCACGGCCAGGCCCGGCTTTTTGCCTTGGGCGGCGAGTTCGGCAATGTCTCGGCGGCATTCTTCGAGGACTTTTTCGGCAACGGCAGGTCCGGAAATCAGGGTCATGTTTTCTGGTGACGCATCCCGGCGGGTGCGTCAACCGGGAAGGCTGCGGCAGCCTGTCCCGGGAAATTGGCAAAACCATCCGGTGGTTGCAGCACTCACGCCGCCATCTTCTGCCGGCCGGCCTGGGCCAGCATCTCCGCCAGTTCCGGCATGTAGCGGGTGATCTCGTGGGAGAGCATGGAAAGGCGGGTCTCCGACTTCCAGTTTCCCTTGGGGCCACGGTCTGCGTCCGTCATCTCAAATTCCACCAGGGTGGAGAAGATGGTGGAGTCGGCCTGAAGATCGAGTTGCAGAGTCATGACGAGAGGGAAGGTTGATCGGGATTGAGGAGGACGAGTTCGCCGTCCTTCAGCACCCACTTGCGTCTTTCGAGAGAACCCGAGTTCAACATGGCATCGATCCCATTGCTCAGAAGCATCCTCGCCGCCTCGGCGGGACTGCTGCCAAACGTGCCCTTCAAGGTCATGTCTTCGAGGTACTGCTTGATCTGCGGGGTGACCGCGATCGTGAGCGAGAGTGAGTCGAAGGTGTTTGAGGGGCGGGCCATCCAGGTTAAAACCGGGTAATTATGCCATTTTAATCCCCTTGAGTCTCAAACGCAAGAATTGGTTCCATTTAATTGGCGTTTAAATGGCATTAAAATTCCCCAGTTATTTAACACTCCTTAAGTAAATGGGGCTTTTTCGATGGATTGGGGAGTTTCGGATCGTTCACACCGCCCTCTCATTTATGAAAAAAACAACCTACGCTCTCTTCACGGCCGTCGTCTTCGGCGCCGCTCTTCTTTCCCTTCGTGCCGCCGACGAAGGTGCCCCGTGGCAGAACTGGTTTGCCGACGGCACCCTCTCGGGTGGTCAGGTCATCAGTGGCGAGGCCACCTACAAGGTTGAAAATGGGGTGCTGACAGGCACGACCACCGAAGGCAGTGGCAACACCTTCCTGGCCATCGGCCCGTTCAAGGACTTTGAACTCGAGTTTGAGGTGAAAACCGCCGATGAGCTGAACTCCGGCGTCCAGGTGCGCAGCCGCATTGCCAAGGAGGGAGACGCGGCCCCTGAAGGCAGCAAGAACGACAAGCCGCTCCCTGTCGGCCGTCTGTACGGCCCGCAGTGCGAGATCGCCGTGAACGGCACCGCCGGTGATTTCTATGACGAGGCCCGCCGTGGCACTTGGTGGAGCATCCTGACCAAGACGGAAGCCGTCCGCACGGATGAAGCCAAGGCCGCCTTCAAGAAGGGCGGGTGGAACCATTACCGCATCGTGGTGAAGGGAGACCACTACCAGAGCTTCATCAACGGCGTCAAAACCGCTGACTTCAGCCAGCCCGGCGATCCAGAGGGCCACATCGGCTTCCAGGTGCACGGAATCAAAAAAGGCACCGGCCCCTACAGTGTGAGCTGGCGCAATGTGAAGTTCCGCGAGACGAAGTAAGGCCAGCAGGAGAAAGCATTCCAAAAAACAAGGGGAGCCAGGTGGCTCCCCTTGTCATTTTAGGTGATGCAGATTGCTTCGTGCGCGGCTCACTTCTTGGCCGTCCAGCGCAAGACGCGGCCGTAGATGTTCCACTCGGTCATCAGGATGTTGCCAGAGTTGTCAAAGGTGATGCCGTGGGGGGAGGTGACGGTGCCGTTCACCCAGTCCTTGGGCTCCACTTTGGGGGTGTTGGTCTGCTTTGGATTGGGGTTTGCTCCCAGTTCCGCCACCAGCTTGTTCTCCTTGTCCCAGACACTCACACGGCCCGCGATTTCCGCCACGGCCACGAGGTCTCCGTGGAAGGCTGCGGCGCTGGGACGGCGCATGTTCTGGTCGGCCACGACACCGATCATGTTGCCGTCGAGGTCGAGGTGGATGATGCGGTTGTTGCCGCGGTCGCAGGTGAAGATGCGCTCGGGAGAGAAGCGGCGGTCGATGAAGATCTTGTGGGTGTTGGCCAGCTTGATGGTGCCGCCAGGGCCGCCGAAGACTTTTTTAAACTTGCCGCTCCGGTCGAACACGAAGATCCAGTTCTGACCGTAGCCGTCCACCGTGTAGATGTCGCCATTGGGGGCGACATCGCAGTTGGTGAGTTTCAGCCCCCCTTCACGGCGTGCGGCGATGTCCGCCTTGGCCAGGGTCTTCGGGGTGCCATCTGGCTGGGTGAAGGTGACAGAATCACCGGTTTCCGCCGTCACATGGCCGGCCAGTTTGGTGTTGTCTTTAAGCTCGAAGGTGGTTGGCAGGCACTTGCCGGCGGGGAAGGAGCTTTTCGGGATGTCGAGCACCACTGTCCCGTCCAGCTTTGCCTTGAACAGGCGCTGCTCGCCCAGCACGGCGCAGTAGAGGTACTCCTGGCCTTCGTCCTCACGCAGCACAAAACCGTGGAGGGAGGGTGGGAAGGGCAGGGTGCGGAGGTATTTGCCCTCCGGGCTGTACACCTGCACACCAGCGTCCTTGTCCTGCACGCTGATGTAGAAGTTTCCCGCCTTGTCACAGGCGATGTCGCCGTGACCGTTGCCGATGGTCTCACGGCCTGGGGGCGGTGTGATGAAATTGGGGGCGGCTTCATAGGCCACTTCAGCAGCGGCGCTGCCGGCGAGGGCCATGACAGACAGGAGGGAGAGGATGCGGTGGTTCATTGGGTTGCTTCGGGCGGATTCAAACGAAGGCGGGTGCGGGCGTCAATCGCATGGGCGCAATTTTGCTGGATCATCCTGTCATACAGACGGAAACTTCATGTCACACAGCGTGTCCCCAGCCCAGCCCGCTCCTTTTATGAAAAAGATTGCCTTTGTCCTTCTCGGTGTGACCGCCCTGGCCGTTTCTGCTGTCCGCCTGCGAGCGCAGGCCCAGGTCGGGGAGATTGACGCGCGCTTCAAGGCCTTCGACAAAAACGGCGACGGTGTCATCAGCGGTGACGAGATGCACAGCGCCAGCTACCTGACCCTGCTGGACGCGAACAAGGACGGCATCCTGACCCGGGAGGAGGCCATCCAAGGCGTGCGCAAAACGCAGAGCCTCATTGGCGGCCTGCCGGAGTCTGCTGCCCTCTTCAAACGGCTGGACAAAAACGGCGATGGCAGGCTGACCGAGGATGAGCTGCCGAACAAACGCTGGTTCCACGGGCTGGACCTCGACAAGGACGGCAGCGTGACCGCTGACGAGGCGGGGAGGGCGCTGGCCAGCCTGCGCAAGCGTGCCCCCGCTGGCAAAATGCCATCCTCTGGCAGCCCGACGCAGCCTGCCAGCGAGGACCCCTCCTTTAAAGAAGCCCCAGCCCTGCTCAAAGGCAGCGAGCAGGGCGTGGGCCGCATGGTGGAGAACTTTGCCCTCACGATGTTGGAAGGAAAAGAAACGAATCTGAGCGCGGCAGCGGGGAAAAACGGCCTCGTCGTCGCATTCTTCAGCGTGGGCTGCCCGATCAGCAAAAAGCTTGCCCCGGAGACGGTCCGCCTGGAAAAGGATCTAGAAGAGAAAGGTGTGGGCCTGCTCCTGGTGAACGCCCCGCCGGGACAGAAGAAGGACGAGATCACGAAGTTCATCACAGACCACGCCTTGAAACCGACCGTCGCCCTGGATGCCGGGGCGAGACTGGCCCAGGCGCTGGGCGCAACGACGACCACGGAGGTTTTCCTGCTCGATGCCTCCCGCACGCTGGTCTATCGCGGCGCGCTCAATGACCAGTATGGCCTGGGTTATTCCAAGGACGCGCCTGCCCACCATTATCTGCGCGATGCGGTGACCTCCATGCTGCGTGGCCGGCCTGCCACCATCGCGGCGACCAGCGCACCGGGCTGCGCCCTCGACCTGCCTGCCCGGACCGCTGTTGCCAGCACAGGCATCACCTACCATCGCGATGTTGCCCGCATCCTGCAGTCGAACTGTGTGGAGTGCCACCATGCAGGCGGGGCGGGCCCTTTCGCTCTTGATTCCTACGAGGCGGTGATTGAGCACGCGGGCATGATCCGCAAGCAGGTGGAGCGTGGTGCCATGCCGCCCTGGTTCGCCGCGCCGCTGGCTGAAGGGGCGCACTCACCCTGGAGCAACGACACCTCCCTGGCTCCGCGTGACAAGGCCGACCTGCTGGCCTGGCTGGCCAGCGCCGACCGCCCGCAAGGAAACGTGGCCGAAGCACCGACGCCGCGCGCTTTCCCCAGTGAATGGAGCATCGGCAAACCGGACACCATCATCGCCGCCGCCAAGCCCATCGACATCAAGGCTGAGGGCACCATGCCCTACCAGCATGTGACCGTGGTCACAGACTTTCCGGAAGACCGCTGGGTGCGCGGTTATGAGATCCTGCCCACCGCGCGGGAGGTGGTGCACCATGTCATCGTGACCGTGTACGAGAAAGGCCAGAAGGTTCGCCGTGGCGGGGATGAGGGCAGTGAGGGCTACTGGGCCGCCTATGTGCCGGGCAACACCAAACGGCTGTATCCAGAAGGCTTTGCCCGCAAGCTGCCCGCCGGCGCCTCGGTGAGCTTTCAGATCCACTACACGCCGAATGGCAGGCCGGTGCAGGACACCATGCGCATGGGCCTGCTGTTCGCCACGGAGCCGCCCAAGTATGTGGTGCACACCGCCTCCCTGGCGAACGCCCGCCTCAACATCCCCCCGGGGGCCTCCGACCACGTGGAGACCGCCCAGCGCAAGCTGCCTGCGGATGTCAATGCCATGGCCCTGATGGCGCACATGCATGTGCGCGGCAAGGCCTTCAAGTTCGAGGCCGTCTCGGCCGATGGCAAAACGGAGACGCTGCTGGACATCCCCCGCTATGACTTCAACTGGCAGCTCCGCTACGACTACGCCATGCCGCGCTTCCTGCCACGCGGCACCACCATCAGGATCACCGCGGTCTTTGACAACAGCACGGGCAACCCCGCCAACCCTGACCCGACGAAAAACGTGCGCTGGGGCCAGCAGACCTACGACGAGATGATGATCGGCTACCTGGAGCACTATGCGCCGCTGAACCGCACGGTGGCGGGTGCGGAGTAGGCACCAGCGGCATTCAGATCAAAGATTCCATGACTGACGCGCTGGATGGAGCAGTGGTGCCTTAGCGGAAGCGTGTGTTGCCCTCCCTGATAAAGATCGCCTGAATCTTGTTCCGCACCTCAATCAGTTCCGGGATGAACTGCTTGATGTAGGGAGCACGGTCGGCCGTGGTGAGAGACGACGTTTGGGAGGCCGACTCTCCGGCGACAGTGCTGAAAAAGGTGGCGAAGACGGGGACCACATCGTTGATGGCCAGGGTGCCGGAGGCACCCACCAGGCGCTGGTTCACGCGGGTGATGCCGCCGGCAATGGCGGAGCCGAGAGAGTGCTTGGTGCCTTCAGCCAGCACCTCGCGGATGATGTAGTTTCCCTGCCGCGTGTTGGGCACATCGAACCCACCACGATTGGGGCGTGGGTTCAGATAGCATGCCGCCGCCAGGGACAGGGTGTCGCGGTCAAAGGCCTGCAACTCTGCCAGCGAGGTCATGAGAGAGGTGTAGAGCATCTTTCTCCACTTGGTGACCTTTTCTGGACGCATGGCGAAGCGGCGTACGCCGCTGAACTGCGTCCCGCCAGCCCAGATGTCACGCTCCCCCGTGGTGAGATAGGTGGACACGCCGACGACCTGACGTGTGTCCTTAAGCAGCACCGGGCCTCCGCTGTTCCCCGGCACAATCTCACAGCTGATCTCGATGCGGTCGGTGCCAAGTCCCACGATGTTGCCCTCCAGAGAAGTGATCACGTCGCCACCAAGACTGTTGCCGTAGGCGACGACCTTCTGGCTCATGGAACTGTTGACGTCCAGGCCTGCAATGTCGTAGGCGGGTTCTCCCTCCTTGAGGACGATGGGGAACCTGGCCATGTCCTCCAGGCCCTTTTCTGCCGTGGCGTCCGACATGTTTGACAGCTCAAGGTCATAAGGGGTGGGAATGGTCCTGCCTGCGGCAGTCTTGATGCTGACGATCTTTTTGGTGAATGAGCCCGGCTGACCGCAGAGTACGTGAGCATTGGTGTACACGTAGGTTTTGCCATCGATGCGGCCGATGAAGCCTGAGCCGCTGCCGGAGTCTGTCTTGATGAACACAAGGCAGGCGGGGTCAAAGCCGCCTGCTGCTGAAGGCGAGGCGGTGGCGGGGCCGATCGGCATGGGGGCTGCCGCTGCAGCAGGAGCTGGCGCAGGTGCCGCATATTTTTTTTGCAGCTCCTGGGGCAGGGAGCCGAATGGGATGACCGAGATGCCTGCGTCATGCACGATCTTGAGTCCTTGCTCGGTGGCACCCATCACCTTGACGTTGTCGTATGTTTTGTCCCCAAAGGTGCCGGGGACGACCAGACGCTGGATGGACTCCTGGACTTGCGCGAACGAAGGCCGCACGGCGGGAAAGGATAAGACCAAGGCCGTAGTGAAAAACCAGCAGGGAAGAGAGGCAAGGCGCATGTGATTGTTTAATGGATGTGCCTAAACTTGGGCAAGATAAAATGCGTGTTCATGATAGTTTATGGTGGCATTTTGTTTTGTAAAATGTTCTTTTGAACATGTTGTTCAGCATGGGTAGGGTAGTCCCATGTCTGCCCCGGCCTCCCCCGCTGCTTCTGTCTCTGCTTCCGTGGACTGGCTGTTCCTCGACCTGAACAGTTTCTTCGCCAGCGTGGAGCAGCAGCTCGATGAATCGTTGCGAGGCAGGCCGGTGGCTGTGGTGCCGGTGATGAGCGACTCCACCTGCGCCATCGCTGCCAGCCCGCAGGCCAAAAAGTTTGGCATCAAGACCGGCACGAACATTGGCGAGGCCCGTCGGCGCTGTCCGGATCTGCTGCTGGTGCCCGCCCGCCATGACCGCTATGTGGATTTCCACCATCAAGTCATCAAGGAGGTGGAGCGGCACTTTCCGGTGCAAAGCATCTGCTCCATCGACGAGATGGCGTGCAAGCTGGACGTGCCACGGCGACCGCTGCCTGCCGCGCTGGATCTGGCACAGCGCATCAAGCGCGGCCTGCGGGAGCACGTGGGGGAGTGCATCACCTGCTCCATCGGCCTGGCCCCGAACCGCTTTTTGGGCAAAGTCGCCTCCGACATGGTGAAGCCGGACGGGCTGGTCGTGCTGCTGAAGGACGAGCTGCCCGGCAGGCTGCTGGACCTGGAACTGTGTGACCTCCCTGGCATTGGCCGCAAGATGGAGCCACGCCTGAATGCCTGCGGCATTTTGACCATGCGGGATCTGTGGGACGGCTCACGCGAGGAGCTGCACCGTGCCTGGGGCGGCGTGTGTGGGGACCGCTTTTGGCACGCGCTGCATGGCGGCCCCTCCGAAGATGAACAGCCGGTGCAGAGCAAGTCCGTGGGCCACAGCCAGGTGCTGGCGCCGGAGATGCGCATCCCGCCGCAGGCGGGCGTGGTGGCGCGGCGATTGCTGCTGAAAGCAGCCAGCCGCATGCGCCGCCTGAAATACCGCGCCACGCACCTGCACCTCAGTGTGAGGACCGAGGAAGGGCCGAAACTGGAGGCCGAGGCCAAATTTGAGGCGGTGAGCGACAGCATCGCCCTCATCCGCACGCTGGGCGGGCTCTGGCAGAATGTCATGCGTCAGGCCCGCTGGAGCCGGGTCAAAAAAGTGGCGGTGACGCTGCATGGGCTGGAGTCTGAGGGTCAGCCGCAGCAGCTCGATCTCTTTGAGGAAGGCGCGGCCGCACGCGAGCAGCGCGAGGCGCTGAGCCGCACGCTGGACGCGATCAATGAGAAGCGCGGCCGCGACTCCGTGGTCATCGGCTTTACCCCCAACACCACCCGCGGCTCCTCGGGACCAAAGATCGCCTTCAACCGCATTCCCGACTTGGCGGAATTTCACGAATAGAGGGCTGCTCGGGGGAGAGAAAGGGGAATGATGGCAGACATGGAGGGGTGAAAACTCAGCCCACGGGGTGGCGGGGATGCGATAAGGAGGTGTCCTCCCATGAGTTTGAAGTCCTTTCTTGAAGAGAACCCCCTGGTCGGGTGGCTGTGGCGTGTGCTGCGAGTCTTCTGGCGGGCGGTCACGAAGTTCTTCGAGATCGATGGGGAGCAGCGCGCGGCCTCCTTTGCCTACTACGCCTTCTTTGCGCTGTTTCCGCTGATCCTGCTCCTCGTCACCTTGGGCTCGCTGTTCACCGATCCCGTCACACTGGCGGCGGCCATCATCGAAAACGTGGGCCACTACATGCCGCTGAATGACCGCGACCTTCAAATCGTTGATGTGGCCATCCATGGCGTGGCAGATTCTCCGGGCGGGCTCAGCCTCCTGGCCACCGTGGGCCTGCTATGGAGCTCCACGCATTTCTTCCATGCCATGGTGCGCGGGGTGAACCGCGCCTGGGGCACCATCGAGCATCCTTGGTGGCGGGTGCCAGTGCACAGCTTTGTGATGCTGGGCCTTGTGGGCAGCGCCTTGTTCATCGGCGTGCTGACGCCGCTGGTCATCAATGAGCTGGAGCGCCGCGCCGTGCTGGAGAACCAGGCCTTTGGCCTCGTCTTCAGCATGGCCATCCTGCTGGTGCCATCCATCGTGCTGCTCTACGGACTCAGCTTGTTCTACAAGTTCGCCCCGCGCCGCCGCACACGGTTTCTGGAGGTGCTGCCCTCCGCGCTTGTCGTCACCACCCTGTTGCAGGTCTGCCGTGGGTTGTTTGAGCGCTATGTGTATGGGTTGAGCAATTTCAACGCGATCTACGGCACCTTCGCCATCGTCATGATCCTGCTGGTGTGGATCTATCTGTCAGGCGTCATCATCATCTACGGCGGCTGTCTCTGTGCCGCGCAGGCGGAGGAGTTCCCCAAGCTGGAGAAGCCCGTGGCCGTGGATGTGCCGGAGGAGGCGGGTTCAGAGGATGAGTTTCCGTGACGCTGTTTTTTCCGTTCAAAACCGCCATGTCACCGACAGCCGCAGCATGCGCGGCTCGATGGGGTGGATGTGCCGGTCTTCCACAGGAGCCGCCTCGTTGGCGAGCTGGCTTTCGTAAAAGTATTCGATGTCGTTGTCTCCACGGTTGAGCAGGTTCAGGCAGTCGAGGGCGACCTCCCAGTTGGCGCGGCGGTAGCCGATGCGCGCATTCACCTGGAAGGAGTCCTTGGCGCGCACGTCCAGGTCCTCATGCAATGGGCGGGGGCCGAAGTAGCGGCCGCGCAGGGAGCCGAAGAAGCCCTCCCTGCCGCCCAGGGTGATGCCGGCATTGATGGTGTAGGGCACGGAGCCAGGAATCTCCTGGCTGCTCGGTTCGGCGGTGCGCAGGTGGGCGTCCGTCCAGGTGGCCTCCACGTCCACCATGGCCCAGTCGGTGGGTCGCCAGTAGCTGGCCACCTCCACGCCGAAACGCTGGGAGGCCGGGCCGGGCTCGCTGTTGCCTGCGTCGCCGACGTACACCAGTTCGGAATCGCTGCGCAGGGCCCACAGAGACAGGGTGTTCACCATCTTGGGAATGGACTCGTTGCGGATGCCGAACTCGGCGCCGTAGGTCCGCACCAGGGGGTCCACACGGTCGGTGGGGGCACCGGCGGCGGGGTCGGTCACAATGTTCACACCGCGCGCGTCGTTGCTGTGGAAGCCGAAGCCGCCGTTGATGTAGAACTCGGTCTTGGCCCAGGGGCCGAAGACGATGTTGAGCTTCGGGCTGGCGATGCCTTTGGACATCGTGCCCTGGTTCTCATTGAGGGTGCTCTGCTGGACGTCGAAATGGATGATGTCCGCGCGGATGCCGGGGATGATGCGCAGCCAGTCCAGCGGCTTGAACTCCAGCTCGGAATACAGGCCGTAGCTGGCCTGGAAGATGTCGTCCTTGCGGATCTCATTGAAGCGGTCCCGCTGGGTGGTGTTGTACAGGCCCACGCCGTTGATCCAGTCCGCGCGCATCTGGAAGCCGAGGGTGAGGCGCTGCTCATGGCCCAGCGCGTCAAAGCGCCAGTCACGCGCCAGTTCGCCACCCATGAACCAGCGTTGGTCCTGCTGCTCGAACTGGTCACCTGCCGGCGCGGGATTGTCCATGAAGTAGGTGAAGTTGGAGAACAGGCTCAGGTCGTAGTAGCCCACGTAGGCGCTGGCACGGGTGGTGCGGCGGTCCTCCTCCCGCCGCCAGTCAAAGGACAGGCTGTAGCGGCGGGAGTTGCCGCCGTCGGTCGGATCGATGACCCCGAAGCGGCCGATGGTGCCGTCATTGATGGCGCGCTGCGGCACCTGGTCGGTGGACATCCAGTCCCCCTGGTAGCCCATGAGGGTGATGTTGACCTGGTCGCGCGCGTCCTCCCAGTGCCAGCGCAGCAGGCCGTTCCAGCGCGTGGCGTCGGAGGGCAGGTCCCACGGGCCGTTGTAATACTGGTGCTCCAGGGCCATCGTCAGCTTGCCCTCGCCCGCTTGGATCGTGTCGGCAATGAGGGTGCGGAAATAGTCATAGGAGCCCCAGGTCGTGCTCAGGATGCCCTGCGGCAGCTCGTCCACCAGCTTGAAGCGCGCCGCGCCGGAGGAGCTCAGGTCGCCATGCTGCGCGTAGTAGTTGCCCTTCCAGTAGTCCAGCTCGCCCACCAGCTCTGGGATGATGAAGTTGAGGTCCGCATAGCCCTGGCCGTGCGCGTGGTTGCGGAAGTTCACCGGCATGCCATCCACATAGATCAGAAAGTCGGTGCCGTGGTCCAGATTGGCCCCGCGCACGAAATACTGGTTCGCCTTCCCGTCGCCGCTGTGCTGGGTGATGATGATGCCCGGCACGCTTTCCAGCAGCTCCCCCCGGCGGGAAAAGGGCCGCTCCAGCAGCTCCTTCATGCTCGTCTGGCCTTTGGAGGCGGAGGGGGCCTCCCCCAGCAGGCTGCCAGCCTTGCCTTCAATGACCACTTCCTCCAGCTCGGTGGCATGGCCGGTTTGAGGCAGGGAGGTGGTTTGAGCCTGGAGAACAACAGGCAGCAGCAGGGGGGCGGTCAACGCCAGGAAACGGGAGGGGGACATTCGGGAGAATGGTGGTGGTCGCAGTCTTGGACGACGCGCGCACCCCGACCCCACAAATCAGTTTTGCTCCTCAATTCAGGATGTTCCCCAAAATGCTTCTTGGGCATTTCCGTGACACACCGTTAGAATCACCGCATGAACCGTGACCAGCTTTTCTCAAACCTGAAGTCCCGCAGCGAGCCGTTCGATGTGGCCATCATCGGTGGCGGGGCCACCGGCCTCGGCGCGGCGGTGGATGCGGCCTCGCGCGGGCACTCGGTGGTCCTGGTGGAGCAGTCGGACTTTGCCAAGGGGACCTCCAGCCGCAGCACCAAGCTGGTGCATGGCGGGGTGCGGTATTTGAAGCAGGGGAATGTCTCCCTGGTGCTGGAGGCGCTGCGGGAGCGCGGGCTGATGGTGCGCAACGCCCCGCATCTGGTTCACAGCCTCGCCTTCGTCATCCCCAGCTATCACTGGTGGGAGGGGCCTTTCTACGGCATCGGCCTGAAGGTGTATGATGCCCTGGCTGGGCAGCTTGGGCTGGAGCCCTCGCGCTCCCTGACGCGGGATGAGATCACCGAACTGCTGCCGACCTTGGAAAGCGAGGGGCTGAACGGCGGCGTCGTTTACCACGACGGCCAGTTTGATGACGCCCGTCTGGCCATCAATCTGGCACGCACCGCCGTGAACCATGGAGCCATCACGCTGAACCACACGCGCTGCTGCGGGCTGATGAAGGAAAACGGCCACATCATCGGCATCAAGGCCGAGTGCATGGAAAACGGATCGCAGCATGAGATCCGCGCCCGCTGTGTGATCAATGCCACAGGCGTCTTCGTGGATGAGATGCGCCGCCTGGATGAGCCCAAGGCCGCCGGCATGGTCGCTCCCAGCCAGGGCATGCACATCGTGCTGCCGCGCGAGTTTCTCCCCGGCGACTCCGCCATCATGATTCCCAAGACGGACGACGGGCGCGTTCTCTTTGCCGTGCCGTGGCATGGGCGCGTGGTCGTGGGCACCACAGACACCCCGGTGGACACCGCCAGCCTGGAGCCACGCCCGCTGGCGGAGGAGATCCACTTCCTCATGACCCACGCCGCGCGCTACCTCACGCGCGACCCGAAGCCCTCCGATGTGCTGAGCATGTTCGCCGGCCTGCGCCCGCTTGTGGCGGTGAAGGATGCGGAGTCCACCGCCGCGCTGTCACGTGACCACACCATTGTCGTGTCTGATTCCGGCCTCATCACCATCACCGGGGGCAAGTGGACCACCTACCGCCGCATGTCGGAGGACGTCATCGACCATGCGGAGATGATCGGCGGCATCGGGGTGAAAAAATGCATCACCCATGATCTCAAGATCCATGGCTCCGCCACCGTGCTGGACTCCGCTGATCCCCTGGCGGTCTATGGCAGCGACGCGGAGGCGATCCGCCATCTCATGGCCCATGAGCCGGGCGCGGGGCATAAAATACACCCCAGGCTGGATCTCACCGCTGCCGAGGTCATCTGGCACGTGCGGCATGAAATGGCGCGCACGGTGGGGGATGTGCTGGCCCGCCGCAGCCGCAGCCTCCTGCTTGACGCCCAGGCCAGCCTCTCCGCCGCCCCTCGGGTGGCGGAGATCATGGCGCGTGAGCTGGGCTGGGACACATCCACCACGGACCATCAGGTGGAGCGGTTTCAGAGGCTGGCAGCAGGGTACATCTTGGAGGGATAGGCCCGTTCCCGGTGGTTCAGGACCTACCGCCGCCTCTGCGTCGGGTCGTTGCGCACTGCTTCTTCCCACGCGGGCACTTCCGCAGGCGGGACGGCCTCCGGGTCCGCCAGCTTCAGTGCCTTCCACGCGCCGAGGGCCATCTCGCCCATGTAGCCCAGGTAGTCCGGCTCCAGGCGTGAGGAAGGTTCCGCCAGTGTCTGGCTCCAGGCATCCTGCGCGTGTTTCAGGGCTTCTTGCGGACGGCCTTGTTTCTGGCGCAGGCGGCTCATCTCGCGCAGATTGTCCAGGCGGTTTTTGTAGCTGGCATTGTGCTCGGCGTGCAGCGCATAGATGTCTTTCTGGGTCTGCCACGCCTCCTCAAGACGCCCGGCCGACTCATGGGCGCCGGAGAGGGAGTCCAGCGCGCGGCTCACCAGCGTGGGGTTGCCAGCCTTGCGTGCAATGACCAGCGCCTCACGGGCGGCGGCCAGCGCCTCGTCGTGCTGTTTCAGCGCCTTGTGCACATTGATCCTGATCTCCAGCAGCATCACCCGTTGGTCGCGCAGGGTGCTGGCATGTTCGGAGTCCTCAGGGGCCTGGGTGCTGAGCTGTTGCACCAGCGCCATGGCCTCGTCCAGATGCGCGCTGGCCGCCGCATGCCGACGGGCGCCCAGCTCGATCTCCGCCAGCCAGCGCAGGTGAAAGAGGAAACGCTGAGGGTCGAGACCCTTCACCTTTCGCAGGCGGTCCACGGAGGCCAGTTGCAGATCGGCTGCCGCTGCGCGGTTGCCACGGGCTGCCAACACACGCACCATCTGCTGGTCGATGCCCACCCGGTGGGCCTCCGATGAATCAATCTTGCGCATCTCCTCCAGATGGGCCGTGGCCTCGTCAAACTTCCGTGCTGATAGAAGCGCCTCCGCATGATTCATCAGGACCTCATACATCAGATGGTCCGGCAGTTGCTGCTGGCGTGCTTCCTCTGCGGCCGCGGCTGAAACGGCCACGGCCGCCGCGCCATCGCGCAGCTTGGTGCGCACCCGCACCAGCAGGCGCTGAGCTTCAAACCAGTCCGGGCTGCCGCGCCCCTCATGCCGCTCAATGTGGTGGCTCAGTTCGGTCAGCATTCGCGCCCCCTCAATGCGGTCCCCCTGGTCAATGACCATGTGCAGGTGCCTGAAGGCGGCGATGCGGGCCTCCACGCTGTCAGCGCCATGCCGTGCGGCAATCATGTCGGCGCGCTTTTCCAGCGCCCCTGCGGCCAGCTTCCAGTCGCTCATTTCCTGGAACAGGCCGGCCACCTGGGAGATCAGGGCTATCTGCAGGTCCGCGTCCTGCGTCATCGCCTCGATGCGTTTCTGGCTGCTGATGAGGGCCAGGCGCAGCGCCTCGGGGTTGCGGCCCACGCGCACCTCGTCGGCCACCTCCATGAGCATGCCGGTCACAAACTCCGCGGTCTCCCGGCTGCGGAGCGCCTCCGCCTCCGCCCGGGCCTGGGCGGCACGCGCCAGCCGGGCCTGCCAAAGCGCCACGCCCGTTCCCGTCATCAGCGCCAGCACGCTGAAGCACGCGGCGCTGAAAATCACCCGGTGCCTGCGGATCCACCGCGCCGCCACATACGCCGTGCTGGGCGGGTGCGCCAGCACGGGCTCGCTGTTCAAGAAGCGCTGCAGGTCCGCCGCAAACTCCGCCGCGCTCTGGTACCGGCGCTGCGGTTCCTTCTCCAGCGCCCGCAGGGTGATCCAGTCCACATCCGCAGGCAGGCGGGAGGCGTCCGGTGGCAGCGCGCGGGTCAGTCCGCCCGGGGCGACCTGCCGCGTGGTCAGTGCGGTCAAAGCGGTGGAGGGGCGCTTCGGCTGCTGCTCCCGGATCATCCGCCGGAACTCCTGCGCCCCCTTTTCCTGGATCGTGCGCGGGTCAAAGGGCGGCGTGCCTGCCAGCACCTCATACAGCAGCGCGCCCAGCGCATAAATGTCGCTCCGCGTGTCCACATTGCTGCCGTCCGCGATCTGCTCCGGGGACATGTACTGCGGCGTGCCGAGCACAAAGTTCGCCTGCGTGACCAGTGTCATCGCCTGGATGCCGCCAGAGCCGGCCCCCAGCGCCTTGGCAATGCCGAAGTCGATGATCTTTGGCACCGCCTTGCCATCCACCTCCGTCACCAGGATGTTGGAAGGCTTCAGGTCGCGGTGAATGACGCCCTTCTGGTGCGCGTGCTGCACGCCACCGCAAACATCCCGAAACAGCGTGATTTTTTGCCTCAGCGTCAGCGCCTTCTTCTCGCAGTACTTCGTGATGGAGTCGCCGCGCAGCATCTCCATGACGAAATAGGGCCTGCCGTCAGCGGAGATGCCGGTGTCCAGCATCGTGGCAATGCAGGGGTGCTCCATCGCCGCCAGCATTCGCCGCTCCTGCTCAAAACGGGCCAGGACCTGGCGCGAGTCCATGCCGCGCTTCAGCAGCTTCAGCGCCACGTCCCGGCGCACGGGCTGCGTCTGCTCCGCCCGCCAGACGATGCCGAAGCCGCCCTCCCCCAGCTTTTCCGCCAGCCGGTAGGGGCCGATGACATCCCCCTGCTTTTCCCCACCGGCATCCATGGGGTCCGTCATGTCCTCCAGCATCGCGTCGGCGGCTGTGTCGGAAATCGGGTTGGAGTCGGCAGGCATCGGCGATGGGCAAGGTCTGGGTTCAGAAGAACGCACGTCCTTTCCTCATGTCACGCAAACATGAATAAAGCTTTGGTCATTGGGTGCGCATTGACCTTGCCTTCCGCCGCCGCTTTGATGCAGTCTTTTCCACCCTCTATGACACCCCTCCACCAGCTCCGCGCAGGCATCATCGGCACAGGATTCATCGGCCCCGTCCACATCGAGGCGCTGAAGCGCCTGGGCGTGCAGGTCAACGGCATCTGCGCCTCATCCAAAAGCGCCCGCCAGGTGGGGGAACTATGGGGCATTCCGGAGGTGTATGGGGACTATGACTTCGAGGCCATGTACGCCTCCCCGAACATTGACGTCATCCACATCACCTCTCCCAACAAGGTGCATGTGGAGCAGTGCCTCAAGGCGCTGGAGATGGGCAAGCACGTCATCTGTGAAAAACCCCTGGGCATGACCACGGACGAAACCGCGCTGGTGGTGGACGCGGTGAAAAAGGGCGGCAAAAAAGGCCCCGTCTTCGCGGTGAACTACATGTGCCGCTACTTCCCCGCCGTGCTGCAGATGCGCGCCATGGTGGAGCGCGGCGACCTGGGGAAAATCATCCACGTGCAGGGCCACTTCTTCCAGGACTGGCTGCTGCATGAGACCGACTACAACTGGCGCGTGCTGGCCAGCGAGGGCGGCAAGCTGCGCGCCGTGGGCGACATCGGCACGCATTGGATCGACGCGGTGAGCTTCGTGCTCGGTGCCAAGGCCACCAACGTCTTCGCCCACATCGAGACCTTTCACAAGACCCGCAAGCGGCCAAAAGGCGAGGTGCAGACCTTCTCCAAAGTGGACCCGAAGAAGATGGTGGACTACAAGGTGGAAACCGAGGACTTCGGCAGCGTGCTGCTCAAATTCGGCAAGGCCAAGCACGGCAACGCCGACGCCGTCCACGCCAACGCCGCCATTTCCCAGGTGGCCGCCGGTTGGAAATGCAGCCTCAGCTTCGGCATTTATGGCACCAAGGGCAGCGTCCGCTGGGATCTGCAGCAACCGAATGAGATCCACGTCGGCCGTCGGGATGAACCCAACCAGCTTCTCCAGCGCGGCACTCCCGGCTTCCAGGAAGACGTGGCCAACTTCACCGACTATCCCGGCGGCCACCCCGAAGGCTTCAACGACGCCCACAAGATGCACTACCGCGCCGTGTACGAGCACATCGCCAGCGGCAAGAAAACGCCTGCGCTGTTTGCCACAGCCGAAGACGGCCACCATGAGGTGAAGCTCTGCGAGGCGATTCTGGAGAGCAGCAAGGCGAAGGGGTGGGTGAGGGTATGATAGCCCCTGAATGCAAGGGCATTGCCGACTTTTCCTGAAGGTCGAGATTCGTGGGCCGGCTCCAGTCGCTCGTCTTCGTCGCTGGAAACGCCGGACGCTGGGCTATCTGTGGAGACACTCGATTTCCGGCGAAAATCGGCCATTGTGCGGGTGCATGAACTGGTTGGCTCATCTCTATCTCTCGGAGCCGGATGCGGCGTTCCGGGTGGGGAATCTGCTGCCGGACTGGCTGCCGCCGAAAGAGTTGGTGGGGCTGCCAGAGGAGTTTCAGCGTGGGATTGAGAGGCATCGGCGCATTGATGCCTTCACGGACCGGCATCCGGTGTTCCGGCGCAGCATTGGTCGGTTCGAGAAGCCGTTCCGCCGCTATGGCGCGGTGCTGACGGATGTGTTCTATGATCACTTCCTGTCGCAGGGCTGGTGTGATCACTGCCCGGACTCGCTGACAGATTTTGTGCACGAATTCTACGCCTCCGTGGACACCATCCGCGAGGGTATTCCCCCGCAGGCGTGGGAGGTGCTGGAACACATGCGGGCGCGGGACTGGCTGTGTTCGTATGGAGAACTGGAGGGCATCTCCACGACCCTGAAACGCATGTCACGGCGGCTGCGTTTTCCATTTGATCTGGCCGCGTCTGTGCCGGTGCTGGAGAGACGCTATGATGAGTTTCGGAACGACTTCGAGGAGTTCTTTCCGGAGCTGCGGGCGCACCTGGAAAGTCGTGACCTCAGCGCTGCGCCGTAGCTGCTTTCATCAGAAAGCGGTGGTTTGGAGGGGCGTGGTGGCCAAGGCCACATCCGCCCATGCTCTGGCGAGAACGGCTACGCTCCGATGCCCAGCGCTTTTCGAATGCTCAGAGCGTCTTCCAGCGCCTGATCGATGGTGTCTCCCAGCACGGTGAAGTGGCCCATCTTGCGGCGGGGGCGGGCTTCGCGCTTGCCGTAAAGGTGCAGCTTGGCGCGGGGATGGTTCAATACCGGCGACCAGTCGGGATGGATCAGCGGAGAGGGCCAGATGTCGCCGAGGAGATTGACCATGACAGCGGGCGTGTGCAGGGAGGCATCCCCCAGGGGCATGCCACACACGGCGCGGAACTGCTGCTGAAACTGGTTCGTGCGGCAGGCGTCGATGGTGTGGTGGCCGCTGTTGTGCGGGCGCGGGGCGATCTCATTCACGATGACCGTCCCATCTGCCGTGACGAACATTTCCACGGCCATGGTTCCCACATAGTTCAGGCCCACGGCCACGGCTTCCCACAGGCCCAGCGCCTGCTTCACGACCTCCGGTCCCACGCGGGCGGGGGAGATGGTCACGTCCAGGATGTGGTGCGTGTGCTGGTTCTCCACACAGCCATGCACGGCAGTCTCGCCGTTCAGCCCACGGGCGCCGACCACGGAGACCTCGCAGACAAAAGGGATCCACTGCTCCACCACAGCGCGGACACCGGCAAAGTTGGCCCAGGCTTCGGCCAGATCTGTCTCTGCGGTGACTTTGGTCTGGCCTTTGCCATCGTAGCCGAAGGCGGCGGTCTTGATGACGCAGGGGCGGCCAAGCTCGGAGACGGCGGCTTCCAGGCCTTTCAGGTCATCCACCACACGAAATGGCGCGCAGGCGATGCCTTGTGCCTTCAGGAAATTCTTCTCCCGCTCCCGATGCTGCGTCGTCACCAGCGCCTGAAAGCCGGGGCGCAGCGGTTTGAAGGCCTCCACGGCCTCCAGGCAGTCAGCGGGGATGTTTTCAAACTCGGCCGTCACCACGTCCACCTGCTGGAGGAACCGGGTGAGGGCGGCGGAGTCGTTGTAGGCGGCATTGATCTCATGGTCTGCGAACTGGCCCGCTGGACAGCCGTAGGCCTCGTCGGTGAAGACCGTCACGCGGTGTCCTGCACGGCGGGCCTCCAATGCCAGCATGCGTCCAAGCTGGCCGCCGCCGAGAATGCCGATGGTCGAAGGTGGGGGGAACATCGCTCAGGCCTTCGGTTCGGTTTCGAGCTCCTTCTGGCTTTCCAGCACCTTTTGGGTCTGGCGCTCGCGGAAGGTCTTCAGTTTCGCGGCAAGCTCTGGATTCTCATTGGCCAGCATGGAGATGGCGAAGAGGCCGGCATTCAACGCGCCCGCATTCCCAATGGCAAAGGTGGCCACGGGAATGCCGCCGGGCATCTGCACGATGGAATACAGACTGTCCATGCCGCTGAGCGCACGGCTTTGCACTGGCACGCCCAGCACAGGCAGCGTCGTCATGCTGGCGGCCATGCCCGGCAGGTGCGCCGCGCCGCCCGCGCCGGCGATG